>NZ_JCAXWU010000007.1:0-276185 GCF_059759695.1 Klebsiella sp. M041 | reverse complement strand
CCAGTTGGTGATTTTGAACTTTTGCTTTGCCACGGAACGGTCTGCGTTGTCGGGAAGATGCGTGATCTGATCCTTCAACTTAGCAAAAGTTCGATTTATTCAACAAAGCCGGGTATCGGCTTTAATGCCTGGGTGAACCATCAGCGGATGGTGAGCGCCAAAGAGCTGCTATGCCACAGCGACTGGAGCATCGCCAGCATTGCGCGGAATTTAGGATTTTCGCAAACCAGCTATTTTTGCAAAGTTTTTCGCCAGGCCTATCAGGTGACTCCGCAGGCCTATCGCCAGCAAATTAACGCCAGATCACAAACTGAGTCAGTTTAAATGACAATAATTTGTTATCGCCAGTTTTTGTTATACCCGCGTATCCTGCTCATTCTAAAATGAAAATATCTCATTCACAGCAATAAATTGTCATAGCGCAACAAAATAATAATGAGAGAACGATAAACTGCACCAGTTTTTATTTATTTGATGGGATAGAGTGATATCCGAAATGGCTTTCAGCGCGCTATCGGCGTAATGAAATAGCTTTGGTATTTAAAAATTAAGCACGACGGAAGCCATCCTGCTTCCGTAAGATGTTCCGGGAATCATTCGAGTGGGTTTCATCCCGCTCGATAAAACCGACAGGCGCCAGGGAAGGGGGTGTGAATCCCCCGCAGCCCCCGCTGCTGTGATGCTGACGAACCCATATTTAGCCACTGATCTGCTTACCGGATTGGGAAGGATGGGGGAGGACGACGCTAAGCCAGAAGACCTGCCTGTCGGTAATAATCAACAACTTCGGTGGGAAGTGGGTTGCTCAGATGCGTACAGTCGAAAGACTGGGAATGCACGCAGCCCTACCACCCGGCACAGGATCGGGGTATGGCAGCCAGGCAGCACGCATTCATTCTTGCAGGTACCGGCAGCGGTTGTGGTAAAACTACGGTCACGCTTGGCCTGCTCAGCCTGTTGAAGCAGCGCGGCATGCGGGTTCAGCCCTGCAAAGTCGGCCCGGACTACCTCGACACCGGCTGGCACACCGCCGTCAGCGGCGTCGCTTCCCGCAACCTCGACAGCTTTATGCTCCCGGAACCGGTGCTTAACGCGCTATTTTGCGAACAGATGCAGCGGGCGGATATCGCGGTCATTGAGGGCGTGATGGGGCTTTATGACGGCTTCGGTACCGACCCTGGCTACTGCAGCACCGCCGCGATGGCTAAACAGCTCGGCTGTCCGGTCATTTTGCTGGTAGATGGCAAAGCGGTTTCCACCTCCATCGCCGCCACGGTGATGGGATTTCAACACTTCGACCCCAGTCTTAACATTGCCGGCGTTATCGTCAATCGCGTCAACAGCGAAAGCCATTATCAGCTTCTCAAAGGCGCCATTGAACGCTACTGCGAGCTGCCGGTGCTCGGCTACGTACCGCGAGTGGAAGGGGTGGCGCTACCCGAACGCCATCTGGGACTGGTTACCGCCCGCGAGTCGCTGGTTAACCAGCAGCCGTGGCGCGATTTTGCCCAAACGCTGGCGCAAACGCTGGATATTGAACAGCTTCTTACCCTCAGCCAGCTCTCCATCCTACCCGCCGGGGAGTGGCCGACGCTGCCGTCCCCTGATGCTGGCGCGGGCCTGACGCTGGCGCTGGCCGACGACGAGGCCTTCAACTTTTACTACCCGGACAACCTCTCGCTGCTTGAACGGTGCGGAGTGAATATCGTGCGCTTCAGCCCGCTGCACGATAGCGAGCTTCCACCGTGCCAGATGATTTGGCTCGGCGGCGGCTATCCGGAAATTCATGCTGCCGCGCTGGCGGCCAATACGCCGATGCTGGCGCAGCTGCAGGAGGCGCACCGGCGCGGGGTGGCGATTTACGCTGAATGCGGCGGTCTGATGTATCTCGGCAGCTCCCTGGAAGACGCCAACGGTGATATCTACCCGATGGCCAACCTTATTCCCGGCCATAGCAAAATGGGCAAACGGCTTACCCGCTTTGGCTACTGCGAGGCGCGAGCGATGCGGCAAACGCTGCTGGCGGCGCCGGGCGAAACCCTGCGCGGACATGAATTTCACTACTCGGATTTTACTCACGAGTCCCCGGCGGTTCTGGCCTGCCGCAAGGTCCGCGACGGTATGACCCTTCAGCAGTGGTCCGGCGGCTGGCAGGTGGGCAACGCGTTCGCCAGCTATCTGCACCTGCATTTTGCGCAGCGCCCCACCATACTCAACCACTGGCTGGCTGCGGCAAGGAGCGCGCTATGACGCTATTGGCATGGGGCGTTGCCTGGCTTCTCGATTTTATCATCGGCGATCCGCAAAGCTGGCCGCATCCGGTGCGCTGGATTGGCAACCTGATCGCCGCCGTTCAGCGCGGCGTGCGCCGCTATTGCCGTAGCGATGTTGCCTTGCGCATCGGCGGCGGGGTGATGTGGATAGTTGTAGTCGGACTGACGTGGGGCGTCTGCTGGGGCGTGCTGACGCTGGCGCAGAGGATTCATCCGTGGCTTGGCTGGCTGGTTGAGGTCTGGATGATTTTCACCGTGCTGGCCGGACGCTGTCTGGCGCAGTCGGCGCGGGACGTCGAGCGACCGCTGCGCGCGGGGGATCTGGCGGAAAGCCGTAGCAAGCTGTCATGGATTGTCGGGCGCGACACGTCGCAGCTTGCGCCGCAGCAGATTAATCGCGCGGTTGTTGAGACGGTGGCGGAAAACACCGTTGACGGGATTATCGCGCCGCTCTTCTTCCTGCTGCTCGGCGGCGCGCCGCTGGCGATGGCCTATAAAGCGGTCAACACCCTGGATTCGATGGTCGGCTATAAGCACGAAAAATACCGCGCCATCGGCATGGTTAGCGCCCGCCTTGATGATGTCGCCAACTTTATCCCCGCTCGCCTGAGCTGGCTGCTTATCAGCCTCGCCGCTCTCCTCTGTGGTGAAGCGAGTGGCCGCGCGTTGCGCATCGGCTGGCGCGATCGCTACAACCACAGCAGCCCAAACTGCGGATGGTCGGAGGCCGCCGTCGCCGGGTCGCTCGGCATCCGGCTTGGCGGCCCTAACGATTACTTTGGTCAGCGCGTGGAGAAGCCGTGGATTGGCGAGGCGACGCGCGACGTTTCCGTAGACGATATTTCCCGAACGATTCGACTGATGTGGGTGTCTTCGACCCTGGCGCTGGCGCTGTTTATGGCGATCCGGTTCTGGCTGGTCGGCGCAGCCTGAGGACAAATGAATGCACTATATCCAGCAACCGCAGGCGATTGAGGCGAAAAGCTTCGACATTATTGGCGACATTATTGCGCAGACCCGCCCGGACTACCGCTTTGCCAGCCCGCTACACGAAGCCATTATCAAGCGGGTGATCCACACCACCGCCGATTTTGACTGGCTGGATATCCTGTGGTTTTCTCCCGACGTGCTTCCTCGCTTAAGCGCCGCCCTGAGCCAGCCCTGCACGCTTTATACCGATACCACCATGGCCCTTTCCGGGATCAATAAAACTCTGCTGGCGAAATTCGGCGGCGAGTGCCGCTGCTATATCAGCGATCCGCGCGTGGTGGCGGAGGCCAAAGCGCAGGGGATGACCCGCTCGATGGCGGCGGTCGATATTGCGGTTGCCGAAGAGGGCGAGAAGGTGTTTGTTTTCGGCAATGCGCCCACCGCGCTGTTTCGTCTGCTGGAGCATGATGTCGCGGTCAACGGCGTGATTGGCGTGCCGGTCGGCTTCGTCGGCGCGGCGGAGTCGAAAGACGCCCTGACGCAGAGCGGCCTGCCGGGCATTGCCGCGCTGGGTCGTAAAGGCGGCAGCAACGTCGCCGCCGCTATCGTCAACGCCATTTTATACCACTTACAGGGGGCGAGATGAGCGAGCAATCCTTCGACGCCCCGGTGTGGCACAACGGTAAGGCGCTGCGTAAAGGCTATACCACCGGATCCTGCGCGACGGCGGCGGCAAAGGTCGCGGCGCTGATGGTGATGCGCCAGCACCTCATTCATCAGGTCTCCATTGTGACTCCTTCCGGCGTCAGCCTGTGTCTTAACGTCGAATCGCCGCACGTCGAAGGGCAGCAGGCGATCGCCGCGATTCGTAAAGACGGCGGCGATGACGTTGACGCCACCCACGGCATGCTGATTTTCGCTCGCGTGACGCTCGACGACTCCGGCGAGATAACCCTGCGCGGCGGCGAAGGTATCGGCACCATCACCCGTAAAGGAATCGGCCTGCCTATCGGCAGCCCGGCGATAAACCGCACCCCGCGCCACACCATTGAGTCGGCGGTGCGCGAAGCGATAGGCCCGTCGCGCGGGGCGACGGTAGAGATTTTCGCCCCGGAGGGCGAGGCGCGGGCGCAGAAAACCTATAACTCGCGGCTGGGGATCCTGGGCGGTATCTCGATTATCGGCACCACCGGTATCGTGACGCCGATGTCGGAAGAGAGCTGGAAGCGTTCGCTGTCGCTGGAGCTGGAAATTAAGCGCGCGGCGGGGCTGGAGCGGGTGGTGCTGGTGCCGGGCAACCACGGTGAACGCTTCGTCCGCGAGCAGATGGGCATCGACTCGCAGGTGGTGGTCACCATGAGCAACTTCGTCGGCTACATGATTGAAGAGGCCGTCCGCCTCGGGTTCCGTCAGATTGTGCTGATTGGCCATCCCGGCAAGCTGATTAAAGTCGCCGCCGGGATCTTCCATACCCACAGCCATATCGCCGATGCGCGCATGGAAACGCTGGTCGCACATCTGGCGCTGTTGGGGGCGCCGCTGGCGCTGCTGCAACTGGTGAGCGAATGCGATACCACCGAAGCGGCGATGGAGCACATTGACGCGTACGGTTTTCAGACTATCTATAACCATCTTGCTGAACGCATCTGCCTGCGGGTGATGCAGATGCTGCGTTTTACCAAAACGCCGCCCGTCTGCGACGCCATCATGTTCTCCTTTGATAACAAGGTCCTCGGCAGCAATCGCCCGGTGGCCGAGATTGCGCGGGAGATGTCATGTTAACGGTGGTTGGCATGGGGCCGTCAGGCCTGCATTTGATGACGCCGGCGGCGCAAGATGCGGTCGCCAGTGCAGACGCTTTGGTCGGCGGTCAGCGGCATTTGCAGCAGTTCCCTGAGTTTGACGGCGAACGGTTTGCGCTGGGCGCCAATATTGCCGAACTGCTGGTCTGGCTCGGCGAACGCGCAGCGCAGAAGGTGGTGGTGCTGGCCTCCGGCGACCCGCTCTTTTACGGCATCGGCACGCGGCTGATCGCCCACTTTGGCATCGATCGCGTGCGCATTATTCCCGGCATCAGCGCGGTGCAGTATCTCTGCGCGAAGGCCGGTATTGATATGAACGATATCTGGCTGACCAGCAGCCACGGGCGAGACGTCTGTTTTGATGAGCTGGCGCGTCAGCGCAAGGTGGCGATGGTGACCGACGGGCGCTGCGGGCCGCGGGAAATCGCCGCCCAGCTGGCGGCGCGGGGTAAAGGGTATCGCTGGATGGTGATTGGCGAAAATCTGGCGATGGATAACGAGCGGATCCACTGGCTACTGGTCAGTGAGGTCGATGCCGAATATGAGATGAACGCGGTGGTGATCCTCGATGAAAGATGAGCTTTTTCTGCGCGGCGAGAAGGTGCCGATGACCAAAGAAGCGGTTCGCGCGCTGGCGCTGGCCAAACTTGAACTGCACCGGGCAAGCCACCTGATTGATATCGGCGCCGGTACCGGCAGCGTGTCGATTGAGGCGGCGCTGCAGTATCCCTCTTTGCAGGTAACCGCCATCGAACGCAACCCCGCGGCTCTCCGGCTGCTGGACGAAAACCGCCAGCATTTCACCTGCGGCAACATTGAGATCCTGCCCGGCGAAGCGCCGATGGTGATGACCGAGCGGGCCGACGCCATTTTTATGGGCGGCAGCGGCGGCCGCCTCGACGAACTGATTGACTGGTCGTGGCAGCAGCTCTACCCCGGCGGTCGCCTGGTGATGACCTTTATCCTGCAGGAGAACCTGAACGCCGCTCTCGACTATCTGCGGCTGAAGGGAATCGAACAGGTTGATTGCCTGCAGCTGAACGTTTCATCGCTGACCGCGCTGGGCAGCGGCCACTATTTCAAACCGAATAATCCCGTTTTTGTTATCGCCTGTCAGAAGGAAGAAAACCATGGCTGAGACATTTGACCCCCGTTGTGTGTGGTTCGTTGGCGCAGGGCCGGGCGACCGTGAGCTGATTACCCTCAAGGGCTACCGCTTGCTGCAGCAGGCCCAGGTGGTGATCTACGCCGGGTCGCTGATAAACACCGAGCTGCTGGAGTATTGTCCGCCCGGCGCCGAGTGTCACGACAGCGCCGAACTGCATCTGGAGCAAATTCTCGACCTGATGGAAGCCGGCGTTAAAGCCGGGAAAACGGTGGTGCGTTTACAGACCGGGGACGTGTCGCTGTACGGCTCGGTCCGCGAGCAGGGCGAAGAGCTGACCAAACGCGGTATCGACTGGCAGGTGGTGCCGGGCGTCAGCGCGTTTCTGGGCGCGGCGGCGGAGCTGGGCGTCGAGTACACCGTGCCGGAAGTCTCCCAGAGCCTGATCATCACCCGCCTTGAAGGGCGCACGCCGGTGCCGGCGCGCGAGCAGCTTGAATCATTTGCCAGCCACCAGACTTCAATGGCGATTTACCTTTCCGTGCAGCGCATTCACCGGGTAGCGGAGCGCCTGATTGAAGGCGGCTATCCGGCAACCACGCCGGTGGCGGTGATCTATAAAGCGACCTGGCCGGAAAGCCAGACCGTACGCGGTACGCTGGCGGATATCGGCGACAAGGTACGCGAGGCGGGGATCCGCAAAACGGCGCTCATTCTGGTCGGGAATTTCCTGGGCTCTGAGTATCACTACTCAAAACTCTACGCGGCGGACTTTAGCCATGAATACCGTAAAGCCTGAATCAATCGCACTTTTCTGCCTGACGCCAGGGGGCGTTCGGCTGGCGAAACGGCTGGCGGCGATGCTGCCGTTAACCTGCTTTACCAGCGAGAAGCTGCTGGAAGAGGGTTTTCTCCCCTTTGAAAACGGTTTTGCCAGCGCCGCGCGCGAGGCCTTCAGCAGCTATTCGGCGCTGATTTTCATCGGCGCCACCGGGATCGCGGTACGCGTGCTGGCCCCGCTGGTCAATGATAAGTTCAGCGATCCGGCCGTGGTGGTGATCGACGAACGTGGCCAGCACGTCATTAGCCTGCTTTCCGGCCATGCGGGGGGCGCGAATGCCCTCAGCCGCTATCTGGCCGGGATGCTCGGCGCCGACCCGGTGATCACCACCGCCACCGACGTCAACGAGTTGGCGGCCCTGGATACGCTGGCATTCCAGCTTAATGCCCGGATGAGCGACTTCCGCGCGGCGGTGAAAACCGTCAACCAGATGCTGGTCAGCCATCAGCGCGTCGGTCTGTGGTGGGACGAAGAGCTGGATGAAGACGTCCGCCACTGCGACCGGCGGGGGTTTATCACCGTGGCCGATCTGCATCAGCTTCCCGAGCTGGATGCGCTGGTCTGCGTCACGCTGCGCAACGAACTGCCGCCGATCGCCGTCCCGCACTGGAAGCTGGTGCCGCAGCGGGTGGTCGCCGGAATTGGCTGCCGCCGCGATACGCCATTCCCGCTATTAGCGGCGCTGCTGGCGCGCCAGCTTGAGGCGCAGCGCCTGGATCCGCTGGCGCTGAAAGCTATCGGCAGCGTCACGCTGAAGAAGCACGAGCAGGGGCTGATTCAGCTGGCTTCCTGCTGTCGCGTACCGTTCGAAACCTTTTCCGCTGATGCCCTGCGCGAGCATGAGCATCACTTTCCCGCTTCATCGTTCGTCAGAAAAACCGTCGGCGTGGGGAGCGTATCCGGTCCGGCGGCCTGGCTGCTGAGCCATGGGCAACTGTTAGGCGAAACCCTGCGCGAACAGGGCGTCACTATTACTTTGGGAGTTTCACACTGATGTTAAGCGTAATCGGAATCGGCCCTGGCTCGCAGTCCATGATGACCATGGAGGCCATTGAAGCGCTGCAGGCGGCGGAAATCGTCGTTGGCTATAAGACCTACACGCACCTGGTGAAAGCCTTTACCGGCGATAAGCAGGTGATTAAAACCGGAATGTGCAAAGAGATTGAGCGCTGCCAGGCGGCGATTGAGCTGGCGCAGGCCGGGCATAACGTGGCGCTGATCAGCAGCGGCGATGCCGGTATTTACGGCATGGCCGGACTGGTGCTTGAACTGGTCAGCAAGCAGAAGCTGGATGTGGAAGTCCGCCTGATCCCGGGGATGACCGCCAGCATTGCCGCCGCCTCGCTGCTGGGCGCGCCGCTGATGCACGACTTTTGCCATATCAGCCTCAGCGACCTGCTGACCCCGTGGCCGGTGATTGAAAAACGCATTGTCGCCGCAGGGGAAGCCGACTTCGTCATCTGTTTTTATAATCCGCGCAGCCGCGGCCGCGAGGGCCATCTGGCGCGCGCCTTTGAGCTGCTGTCGGCCAGTAAAAGCGCGCAGACCCCTGTGGGAGTCGTGAAATCCGCCGGACGTAAAAAACAGGAGAAATGGCTGACCACCCTGGGGGAGATGGATTTTGCACCGGTCGATATGACCAGCCTGGTGATCGTCGGCAACAAAGCGACGTATATCCAGGATGGCCTGATGATCACCCCGCGAGGCTACGTGCTGTGAGCCACGGCGAGGTGCTGGTGATGGGCGGAACCAGCGACGCGAGGGCGCTGTGTCAGCAGCTTGACGCGGCGCAGGTCCCCTACACCCTGTCGGTGGCGACGCCCACCGGCCAGCAGCTGGCGGGGGATATTCGCGGCCAGGTGCGCTGCGGGCGCCTCGAGCTGGAGGAGATGATCGCCTGGCTGAAAGCTAACCGGACCCGCTGGGTGATCGATGCTTCGCACCCCTACGCCGAAGCGGTAAGCCGCAATATCGTCCGGGCCTGTGAAACCGCCGGCGTGCTGCTGAGCCGCTATCAGCGCCCAGAGCAGCTGAGCGGCCTGACGCATCCGCTGCTCTATACCGTGGAGAGCATTGAACAGGCCTGCGAGGTCGCCCGGCGCTTCGGCCAGCGCGTGCTGCTCACCACCGGAAGTAAAGATCTGGCGCGCTGGCGGGCGGGATTAGGTGACAAAACGCTGCTGGCCCGGGTGTTGCCGGTCGCCGATGTCATCGCCCAATGCGCCGCGCTGGGGTTTGGCGTTGGCGAGATTTTCGCCCTGTGCGGGCCGTTCAGCGCCGAATTCAACGCCGCTTTCTACCGCCAGTGCCGGGCCGATGTGGTGATCACCAAAGCCTCCGGCGCCGAAGGCGGCTATCAGGAAAAAGTACAACCCTGTCTGGATGCCGGTATCCCCTGCATCGTGATTACGCGCCCGGCGCCGCTGGTGACGGGTGAAGAGTTACTGGAAAGTCAGGCTGCCTTTGCCCGGCGCTTAGCGCGCTGGCTGGCCGCTGCTTAAGGAGTCCGAAATGAAAAAAGCGCTTCTGGTGGTCAGTTTTGGCACCAGCTATCCCGACACCTGTGAAAAGAATATCGTCGCCTGCGAGCGCGAGCTGGCGGCCAGCTGTCCGGACCGCGACACGTTTCGCGCCTTCACCTCCGGGATGATTATCCGCAAGCTCAAACAGCGCGACGGTATCGAGATTGATACCCCGCTGCAGGCGTTGCAGAAGCTGGCCGAGCAGGGCTACCAGGATGTGGCGATTCAGTCGCTGCACATTATCAACGGCGATGAGTATGAAAAGATCGTCCGCGAAGTGCAAAGCCTGCGCCCGCTGTTCCTCCGCCTGACGCTGGGGGCGCCGCTGCTGAGCAGCCATAACGATTATGTCCAGCTGATGCAGGCGCTGCGCCAGCAGATGCCGCCGCTTGCCGCCGATGAAACGGTGGTCTTTATGGGCCACGGCGCCAGCCATCACGCTTTCGCCGCCTACGCCTGTCTGGATCATATGATGACGGCGAAGGGGTTTCCGGCGCGGGTCGGCGCGGTCGAGAGCTATCCGGAAGTCGATATTCTTATCGATAGCCTGCGCCAGCAGGGGGTGAAGGGCGTGCACCTGATGCCGCTGATGCTGGTGGCCGGCGATCACGCCATTAACGATATGGCCTCGGACGAAGAGGACTCCTGGAAAACGCTGTTCAACGCCGCCGGTATCACGGCGACGCCCTGGCTGAACGGGCTGGGAGAGAATCCGGCGGTGCGCGCAATGTTCGTCGCTCACCTGCAGCAGGCGCTGAGCCTGGCAATGGAGGAGGCGGCATGAGCGGCAAACTATATGCCTTAAGTACCGGCCCTGGCGCCGCCGACCTGATCACCGTGCGCGCGGCGCGGGTGCTGGGCACGCTGGACATTCTCTACGCGCCCGCCGGACGTAAAGGCGGCGACAGCCTCGCGCTCTCCATCGTGCGCGAGTATATCGGCGAACGGACCGAAGTACGCTGCTGCCATTTCCCGATGAGCGCCGACAGCGCGGAAAAAGAGGCGGTGTGGGATGAGGTTGCCGCGGCGCTGGTTCAGGAAGTGGAAGCGGGCAAGCAGGTCGGCTTTATTACCCTCGGCGACGCCATGCTGTTCAGCACCTGGGTGTTCTTACTCCAGCGTATCGGCTGCCCGGAGTGGCTGGAGATTGTTCCCGGCGTCACCTCTTTTGCCGCCATTGCCGCGCGTTCAAAAACGCCGCTGGCCATGGAGCAGCAGTCGCTGGCGGTGATCTCCTGCACCGCGCCGGAAACGGAAATCGAGCAGGCGCTGCGCCAGCATGAAAGCCTTGTGCTGATGAAAGTGTACGGGCGGTTTCCCCGCATCAAAGCGCTGCTGGCGAAAAACGGTCTGCTGGATGCCGCGCTGATGATGTCTGAAGCCACGCTGCCGGGCGAGCAGTGCTGGCGCCATCTCAATGACGTCAGCGACGACCAGCCGCTGCCCTATTTCTCGACCATTCTGGTCAATAAACAGTGGGAGTATGCAGAATGAAACTTGAACAACAGCTAAAACAGCTGTCTTTCAGCGGGTTAGCTGCGGCGCTATTGCTGATAGCGGTTCCCGAAAAGGCTTTCGCGATGCACATCATGGAGGGGTTTTTACCGCCGATGTGGGCCCTGGCATGGTGGCTGCTGTTTTTACCCTGCCTGTGGTACGGGCTGGTGCGCCTGCGCCGCATTGTGCAGGAAGATAACAATCAGAAGGTGCTGCTGGCGCTGTGCGGGGCGTTTATTTTTGTCCTCTCGGCGCTGAAAATTCCTTCCGTCACCGGCAGCTGTTCCCACCCGACCGGCGTCGGCCTGGCGGTGATTCTCTTCGGGCCTGGCGTGGTGGCGATCCTTGGCGCCATCGTGCTGCTGTTCCAGGCGCTGCTGCTGGCGCACGGTGGGCTGACGACGCTCGGCGCGAACGGCATGTCGATGGCGGTCATCGGGCCGGTGGTCGGCTATATGGTGTGGAAAATGGCCTGCCGCGCGGGCATTCGCCGCGACGTCGGGGTGTTTCTCTGCGCGATGCTGGCGGATCTGGTGACCTACTTTGTCACCTCCGTACAGCTCGGCGTGGCCTTTCCGGATCCCGCCGCCGGCGCGAGCGGATCGATCGTCAAGTTTATGGGGATCTTCTGCCTGACGCAGATCCCGATCGCCATTGCTGAAGGGCTGTTAACCGTCATGATCTACGACCAGTTGACCAAACGTCAGCTGATTACCGCACAGGGGCATTAACATGAAAAAGACGCTGATATTGTTCGCCATGGTGGTGGCGCTGGTGATCCTGCCGTTCTTTGTCGATCACGGCGGCGAATTCGGCGGTTCAGACGGCGAGGCGGAGAGCCAGATTCAGGTGGTTGCGCCGCATTATGAGCCGTGGTTCCAGCCGCTGTACGAACCGGCTAGCGGAGAAATTGAGAGCCTGCTGTTTACGCTTCAGGGCTCTCTCGGCGCGGCGGTCATTTTCTATATTCTGGGCTACAGCAAAGGCAGACAGCGCCGTGATGACCGGGTTTGACCGACTCAGCTATCAGAGCCGCTGGTTTCACGTCGCGCCGGAGCGCAAGTTCCTGTTCTGGCTGCTGCTGATGGTGCTGGCTTTTACCCTGCCTCCGCTGGGGCAGGGTATCGAAATGGCGCTGATTGCCGCCTTAACCTGCTGGCTGCTGCGGGTCTCGCCGTGGCGCTGGTGCCGTTGGATGGCGCTGCCGTTTGGCTTCCTGCTGATCGGTGTGCTGACCATTCTGTTCAGCGTTAGCCGCAATCCGCAGGATCTGCTGGTGAGCCTGCCGCTGGGCAGCGTCTGGCTGGGCATCACATCGGAGGGGCTGACGACCGCCAATCAGACCTTCTGGCGCAGCCTGGCGGCGCTGGCGTCCACCTTCTGGCTGGTGCTGAATCTGCCGTTCCCGCAGCTTATTGTGCTGCTCAAGCGTGGGCGGGTGCCACGGCTGCTGACCGAGCAAATTCTGCTGACCTGGCGCTTTATTTTTATTCTGTTAGACGAAGCGCTGGCGATTCACCGTGCGCAAACATTACGTTTTGGCTACCGTAGCGTGCCGAAGGGCTATCGTTCGCTGGCGATGCTGGTAGGACTGCTGTTTACCCGGGTGATGATCCGCTACCAGCAGATGAGCACCACGCTGGATATCAAACTGTATCAGGGTGATTTTCACCTTTAAGGATAAGTATGCTTGCCACGACCGATCTCTGGTTTCGCTATCAGGACGAGCCGGTGCTGAAGGGGCTGACGCTGGATTTTTCCCATCACGCCGTGACCGGACTGGTGGGGGCGAACGGCTGCGGAAAATCCACGCTGTTTATGAACCTGAGCGGTCTGCTGCGCCCGCAGAGCGGGGCGGTGCTATGGCAGGGAAAACCGCTGGACTACAGCAAGCGCGGCCTGCTGGCACTGCGTCAGCAGGTGGCGACCGTTTTCCAGGACCCGGACCAGCAGATTTTCTATACCGATATCGACAGCGATATCGCCTTTAGCCTGCGGAACCTGGGCGTAGCGGAAGAGGAAATTGCCCGCCGGGTGGACGATGCCCTGACTCTCGTCGATGCCCAGGGGTTTCGTCACCAGCCGATTCAGTGCCTGAGCCACGGGCAGAAAAAGCGCGTGGCGATAGCCGGCGCGCTGGTGCTGCAGGCGCGCTATTTACTGCTCGACGAGCCGACGGCGGGTCTCGATCCTTCGGGACGCGCGCAGATGATCGACATTATTAAGCGTATTGCCGATCGGGGCAACCACGTGGCGATCTCCAGCCACGATATCGATCTGATCTATGAAATCAGCGATGCGGTTTACGTGTTACGCCGCGGCGAAGTGCTGGCGCACGGCGAACCCGGGGAGGTGTTTGCCCGCAGCGAACTGATGGCCCAGGCCGGGCTCACCCAGCCGTGGCTGGTGAAACTGCACGCGCAGCTCGGGCTGCCGTTGTGTAAAACTGAAGAAGAATTTTTTACGCGGATGCGAAGCAACGCGATGAAGGAGGCGTCATGACGCTGGCAATTATGTTACAGGGCACCGCTTCTGACGTTGGCAAAAGCGTGCTGGTCGCGGGGCTGTGCCGCATCTTTTATCAGGACGGGCAGCGCACCGCGCCGTTTAAATCGCAGAATATGGCGCTTAATTCCGGTATCACGCCGGATGGCAAAGAGATGGGCCGCGCGCAGATTTTCCAGGCCGAAGCGGCGGGTATTATCCCGGATGTGCGCATGAACCCGGTGCTGCTTAAGCCAACCAGCGACCGCAAAGCGCAGGTGGTGCTGATGGGTAAAGTGGCGACCGATATGGACGCGGTGAGCTATCACGAATATAAACCGCGCCTGCGGGAACAGATCCTCGCGGTTTATAACAGCCTGGCCGCCGAACATGATGTGCTGGTGCTGGAAGGGGCGGGCAGTCCGGCGGAGATCAACCTGCGCGATCGCGACATCGTCAATATGGGCATGGCCGAGATGGCCCAGTGCCCGGTGATCCTCGTGGCGGATATCGATCGCGGCGGCGTATTCGCCTCTATCTACGGCACGCTCGCGCTGCTGCACGATCGCGAGCGCGCGCGGGTCAAGGGCGTGATTATTAATAAATTTCGCGGCGACGTGGCGCTGCTGTATTCCGGGATCGAGCAGATAGAAACGCTCACCGGCGTCCCGGTGCTCGGCGTCATGCCGTGGCTGGACGTCGATCTTGAAGATGAGGACGGCGTCGCGCTGCAAAAAGGGAAATATCTGCGCACCGACAGGCGCGATATTGAGATTGCCGTGATTCAGGTGCCGCATATCTCCAATTTTACCGATTTCAACGCGCTGGCGGCGCAGCCGGACGTCCGCGTCCGCTATGTTCGCCAGCCGCAGGAGCTGGCGGCCGTGGATATGGTGATCCTGCCGGGCAGTAAAAATACGCTCGGCGACCTCGGCTGGCTGCGCGAGAGCGGCATGGCGCATGCGGTACTGCAGGCCCGGCGTCAGGGCGTACCGGTGCTGGGGATCTGCGGCGGCTATCAGATGCTCGGCGAAACCATTATCGATGAGGTGGAGTCGGGGCTTGGCACCCAGCCGGGGCTGGGGTTGCTCAATACCGTCACCCACTTTGCGCAGAGCAAAACGACGACCCAGGTCACGGCGACTCTGGCTCCGGTGCTCCCGGCGTGGCTGGCGGCAACGGCGGGGCTGGCGGTAAGCGGCTACGAAATTCATATGGGCGAAACCGAGCTGCGCGACGGCTGCCGTTCGCTGATGCAATTACATAAAGGCGGCCTGAGCGTGGCGGACGGCGCGGTCAGCGATGACGGCCTGGCGTTTGGCACCTATCTGCACGGCCTGTTCGATAGCGATGCCTTTACCCGCGCGCTGGTTAACGGCCTGCGCCAGCGTAAAGGGCTGGCGGCGCTGGATAGCGATTTCGAGTATGCGCAGTATAAATCGCGCCAGTTCGATCTGCTGGCGGAAGCGATGCGTCAGCATATTGATATCGAAAAAATCTACACCATCATGCGCCAACATCAGGAGCCCGTATGCTGACTTTAGTGACCGGCGGGGCGCGCAGCGGTAAAAGCCGCCATGCCGAAGCGCTGATCGCCCATGCGCCGCAGGTACTGTATATCGCCACCTCGCAGGTTTTTGATGACGAGATGGCGGCGAGGATCCAGCACCACCGCGACGGCAGGCCCGCGCACTGGCGCACCGCCGAGCGCTGGCGGCAGCTTGATGAGCTGATAACGCCGGATATCGCCCCGGAGGAGGCGATTTTGCTGGAATGCATCACCACCCTGGTGACCAACCTGCTGTTTGCGCTGGGGGGCGACAGCTCGCCGGACGGCTGGGATTATGCGGCGATGGAGCGGGCGATCGACGCCGAAATCGCGGTACTGATTGCCGCCTGCCAGCGCTGCCCGGCCCGCGTGGTGCTGGTGACCAACGAGGTAGGGATGGGGATTGTGCCGGAAAACCGTCTGGCCCGTCATTTCCGCGATATCGCCGGGCGCGTCAACCAGCGCCTGGCGGCGGCGGCAGACGAGGTGTGGCTGGTGGTGTCGGGCATCGGCGTAAAAATCAAATAGGCCAGGCGCGCCGTACCGGGCGTTATTCTTCCTGCTGGTTCTGCCATGAGCCAGCCAACAAGACGAGAACCTCTATGCAAAGCTTAACCTCTCTACTGGGCGCGATCCCGGCGCCTGATGAAAGCGCGATGGCGCGCGCCCGGCTTCATATTGATGGTCTGCTGAAACCGCCCGGAAGCCTTGGACGCCTTGAAGATCTTGCCGTGCAGCTGGCGGGCATGCCCGGTCTTGAAGGTGTGCCGCAGGTGAAAAAAAAGGCGCTGCTGGTGATGTGCGCCGACCACGGCGTGTGGGACGAAGGGGTCGCCATTTCGCCAAAAGCGGTGACCGCGATTCAGGCGGCGAATATGACGCTGGGCAAAACCGGCGTTTGCGTACTGGCGGCGCAGGCGGGCGCGAAGATGCACGTGATTGATGTTGGAATCGATGCCGAGCTGATACCGGGCGTCATCAACATGCGCGTGGCGCGCGGCTGCGGCAATATCGCCGTTGGTCCGGCAATGCGCCGCAGCCAGGCGGAAGAGCTGCTGCTGGAGGTGATGCGCTATACCCGGGGGCTGGCGGAGGATGGCGTCACGCTGTTTGGCGTCGGGGAGCTCGGAATGGCCAATACCACCCCGGCGGCGGCAATCGTCAGCGTCCTGACCGGCAGCGATGCCCAGGAGGTGGTAGGAATTGGCGCTAATCTGCCGTTGGCGAAGGTTGGCAATAAAGTTGAGGTGGTACGACGAGCCATCGCCGTTAACCGCCCTGATCCGCATGATGGTCTGGACGTGCTGGCGAAAGTGGGCGGTTTTGATTTATTGGGGATGACGGGGGTAATGCTGGGCGCGGCCTCCTGCGGTCTGCCGGTGGTGCTCGATGGCTTCCTCTCCTACGCCGCGGCGCTGGCGGCGTGCCGAATGGCGCCGCAGGTGAAACCCTATCTTATCCCGTCGCACTATTCGGCGGAGAAGGGGGCGCGTATCGCGCTGGCGCACCTGGAGCTGGAGCCGTATCTCAACATGGGGATGCGCCTGGGCGAAGGCAGCGGCGCGGCGCTGGCGATGCCGATCGTGGAAGCGGCCTGCGCGATGTATCACGAAATGGGGATGCTGGCGGCGAGCAATATTGTGTTGCCGAAGGGCTGAGAAGGTGGGGGAGCGGCGCTGCGCCGTTCTCGGAATTCTGTAGCAGATTCGCGGAGCGCAGAAACAAAAAAACACCCTGGAGGGTGTTTGTAATGTTGGTTGCGGGGGCCGGATTTGAACCGACGACCTTCGGGTTATGAGCCCGACGAGCTACCAGGCTGCTCCACCCCGCGTCACCGTACTGCTTCACATTGTCAAATTTGATTGGTTGCGGGGGCCGGATTTGAACCGACGACCTTCGGGTTATGAGCCCGACGAGCTACCAGGCTGCTCCACCCCGCGTCACCGTACTGCTTTACTTCATCAAATTTTAATTGGTTGCGGGGGCCAGATTTGAACTGACGACCTTCGGGTTATGAGCCCGACGAGCTACCAGGCTGCTCCACCCCGCGTCCGTGGAAGCGCACTATACTCCGCTAGCGAGATGATGCAACCTTTTTTCGACCAAATCGACATTTTTGTAAGAATTGGCTTATAAAACGCCATGTTGTGGTGTTTTTTTACACAAATCTGTGCCATCGATGAGATCGCGCATTTCAATAGCCCCGGCGCTTTGTTATCTTCAACACGCACTAAGGCTTCGCAGCAAAAGATGAGACACCATGAAAGGACGTTGGGCAAAATATGTAGCGACGGGGGCAATGCTGGCCATGCTCGCCGCCTGTTCCTCAAAACCGACCGACCGCGGTCAGCAATATAGCGATGGCAAGTTCACCCAGCCGTTTTCACTGGTAAACCAGCCGGATGCCGTCGGGGCGCCGATCAATGCCGGCGACTTCTCCGAGCAGGTTAATCAAATTCGTAACGCTTCGCCGCGCCTCTATAACAGCCAAAGCAACGTCTATAACGCGCTGCAGGAGTGGCTGCGCGCCGGCGGCGACACCCGTACGCTGCGCCAGTTTGGCATCGACGCCTGGCAGATGCAGGGCACCGACAACTATGGCAACGTCCAGTTTACCGGCTACTACACGCCAGTGGTGCAGGCGCGCCACACCCGCCAGGGCGAATTCCAGTACCCCATTTACCGGATGCCGCCGAAGCGCGGCAAGCTGCCGTCCCGCGCCAGCATTTATGCCGGCGCGCTGAGCGATAACTATGTGCTGGCGTACAGCAACTCGCTGATGGATAACTTCATCATGGACGTGCAGGGCAGCGGTTATATCGACTTTGGCGATGGTTCGCCGCTCAACTTCTTTAGCTATGCCGGGAAAAACGGCTGGCCCTATCGCAGCATCGGTAAAGTGCTGATCGACCGCGGGGAAGTAAAGCGCGAAGATATGTCGATGCAGGCGATCCGCGAGTGGGGTGAAAAGCACAGCGAAGCGGAAGTGCGTGAGCTGCTGGAGCAGAACCCGTCGTTCGTGTTCTTTAAACCGCAGTCTTTCGCTCCGGTGAAAGGGGCCAGCGCCGTGCCGCTGATTGGCCGCGCCTCGGTGGCCTCCGACCGGTCGATTATTCCGCCGGGAACCACCTTGCTGGCCGAGGTGCCTCTGCTGGATAATAACGGCAAGTTTAACGGCCAATACGAACTGCGACTGATGGTCGCCCTCGATGTCGGCGGGGCCATCAAAGGCCAGCATTTCGATATTTACCAGGGCATTGGCCCGGATGCCGGGCATCGTGCCGGCTGGTATAACCACTACGGCCGCGTATGGGTGCTGAAAAACGCCCCGGGCGCGGGCAACGTCTTTAGCGGCTAGTACTCACGTTCTTTTCCCCGGTCGCGCTGCGCTTACCGGGGCTACGGTAGCCCGGGTAAGGCGCTTGCGCCGCGACCCGGGAATGTCCACTAATTCTGAGGTTATATGTCTGTTGTAATCAGCGATGCCTGGCGCCAGCGTTTTGGCGGTACGGCACGTTTATATGGTGAAAAAGCGCTGCAATGTTTTGCCAACGCCCACGTCTGCGTGGTCGGGATCGGCGGGGTCGGCTCGTGGGCGGCGGAAGCGCTGGCGCGAACCGGCATCGGGGCGATCACCCTTATCGATATGGACGATGTCTGCGTCACCAATACCAACCGCCAGATCCACGCCCTCAGCGGCAATGTCGGGCTGGCGAAAGCCGAAGTGATGGCGGAGCGTATTCGCCTGATCAACCCGGAGTGTCGGGTGACGGTAGTGGATGATTTCGTGACCCCGGAAAACGTGGCGGAATACCTGGGCGCCGGCTTCAGCTACGTCATCGACGCCATCGACAGCGTCCGGCCGAAAGCGGCGTTAATCGCTTACTGTCGTCGCCATAAGGTGCCGCTGGTCACCACCGGCGGCGCGGGCGGACAAATCGATCCGACGCAAATCCAGGTCGCCGATCTGGCGAAAACCATTCAGGATCCGCTGGCGGCCAAACTGCGCGAGCGGCTGAAAAGCCAGTTTGGGGTGGTGAAAAACAGCAAAGGCAAGCTCGGCGTGGACTGTGTCTTCTCTACCGAAGCGCTGGTTTATCCGCAGGCGGACGGCAGCGTCTGCGCGATGAAGAGCACGGCGGAAGGGCCGAAGCGAATGGACTGCGCATCCGGGTTTGGCGCGGCGACGATGGTGACCGCGACCTTTGGCTTTGTCGCGGTATCCCATGCGCTGAAGAAAATGCTGGCGAAGGCGGAGCGGCAGACGGCGTAAATTCCCGGGTCGCGGCGCAGGCGCCTTACCCGGGCTACAAGACAATTCCCCGGAGGCACCTGTCCGGGCGACAAAACCGCACGAACCGGTAGCCCGGGCAAGGCGCGTCAAGCGCCGCCCCCGGGATGAGCTTAAACCTCAACCTCGCGGGCGGCGGCGAGCACCGCCTCGCTCAGGGCGCTGAGCCCCTGGCTGCGCGAGGCGCTCAGCTGGCCGCGCAGCCCCAGCGCATCAAATAGCGCCAGCGGATCATGCGCCAGCAGATCAGCGGCGCTTTTGCCTTCAATGGCGGTCAACAGCACCGCCAGCATGCCGCGCACAATCCGTCCTTCGCTGTCGCCAAAGAAGTGCAGCCTGCCTTCGGCATCCTCCTCATAGCCCAGCCAGACGCGGTTTTCACACCCGGCAATCTCCCGGGCCTGCGCTTTGCGCTCATCGGTCAGCGTCGGCAGCTTTTTGCCCAATAAAATCAGCTGCCGATATTTATCCTCCCACTGGTTCAGCGGGGCAAAGGTCTGGCGCAGCGTGGCGTCGGTAATGGTCGTGCCGAAGGGATGCAGAGTTGTCATTAATCCACCAGAATTTCCAGAGCGCGATCCACCGCGTGGACCAGCGCCGCAACATCGTCTTGGGTATTGTAGGGGGCGAAAGAGGCCCGCAGCGTGCCGCTGACCCCTAAGGCCGCCAGCAGCGGCTGGGCGCAGTGTTGCCCGGCGCGCAGGGCAATGCCGGACTCCGCCAGCAGCGTCACCAGATCGCTGTGATGAATACCGTCGAACTCAAAGGCGAGCAGGCTTGACTGCTGGCAGCGGAAAGAGCGGAAGCCTGGCCGTTTCGCCAGCGCCTCTTCCGCCAGGCTCGCCAGACTGCGGCTCCAGTTTTCCGCCTGGCCGATATCGCTCTGCGCCAGCCACTCCAGCGCGGCGCTCAGGCCAATCACCCCGGCGACATTGGGCGTACCGGCCTCAAGGCCATAGGGCGCCGGCTGCGGCGTAAAGCCGTCAAAGCTGACCTCGGCGATCATCTTCCCGCCGCCGAGCCAGGGCGACATCGCCGCCAGCAGTTCGCTTTTACCGTACAGGGCGCCGATCCCGGTCGGGCCATACAGCTTATGACCGGAAAAGGCGTAAAAATCGATATCCAGCGCCTGCACGTCCGCGGGGAAATGCACCGCCCCCTGTGCGCCATCGACCATCACCACCATTCCGGCGGCGTGAGCAAGGCGGATGGCCTGCGCCAGGTCCGGGCAGCCGCCGGTGACGTTGGACATCTGCCCGATGGCCAGCACCCGGCTGCGCGGGGTGATGAGCGTGCTGAGGCTGGCGATATCCGGCAGCCGGTCGGCGCCAAGCGGCAGCTTGACCACTCTGGCGCCGGTCTGCCCGGCCACCATCAGCCAGGGCACGAGGTTGGCATGATGCTCGGCTTCGCTGACGATAATTTCATCGCCAGGCTGCAGGCGCGGCCGGACGTAGCTCTGCGCCACCATATTGATGGCCTCCGTGGTCCCCCGCGTCCAGACGATATCCTTGCCGGAGGGGGCGTTCAGCCACGCCGCCACATGCTCGCGGGCCGCCTCATAGCGCTCGGTCAGCCGCTGGGCGGCGGCGAATTGACTGCGGTGGACGTTGCCGGCGCTCAGGCGATAAAACTGGTCGCTGGCGTCGATCACCGCCAGCGGTTTGAGCGCCGTCGCCGCGCTGTCGAGATAGACGCCGGCGTCGGCCAGAGCCGGAAACTGCGCGCGAAAGTGCGCAGGGTTGAATGCGTTCATGGAATTCCTCGTATCAATGCCGCGATCGTCGCGCAATTTGCCGGGCGTGACAAGGCCTCTGCGTCCTGTGGAATTGTCCGAATGTGACTCCACATGGGGCAAAGAGGGTTATGCTGAAAAGTGTTGGGTTTGTGTTTTAACCTATTACTTAACGAGTCACGAATAGTATAAATAGCCGTAAGGAGAGAAAAATGAAAATGACTAAGGCCGCTGCGATTATCTCTGCCTGTATGCTGACACTGGGCCTGAGCGCCTGTTCCTCTAACTATGTGATGCATACCAATGATGGGCGGACCATCGTCACCGACGGGAAACCGCAAACCGATAATGATACTGGCATGATCTCGTATAAGGATGCGTGGGGCAACAAACAGCAGATCAATCGCTCTGACGTGAAACAGCTGGGTGAGCTGGACGAGTAAGGCAGTAAAAAGGCAAAAAAAAGCACCGCGCGTTGCGGTGCTACATTAAATCACTATGGACAGACAGGGTAAATGTACAGGAAGTGAAAAGGGGTAGCCTTGCTACCAGGGTCTGCAAAGACAGACCAATTGCAAACACAACAACACAACATCACAACCGTAAGCCAAAAGCTTGATGGAACACGCATTCCAAAAAAAGCTTCTCGTTCCGGCTCAGGAAGTGCCGCCACTATAGGTATTTGCTGGTAGAACCTCAACGGACAATTTATAATGGCTCAGATAAAAAAAACTAATAGGTTAACCATTGTTTCCTATTTGTTAAATTGAGTTAACATCTAAGCCAGAATAACCATGTCGAAGCGATTACCTCCTCTGAATGCATTACGTGTTTTTGATGCAGCCGCACGCCATCTCAGCTTCACTCGGGCAGCCGATGAGCTTTTTGTGACGCAGGCCGCAGTCAGCCACCAAATCAAGTCTCTCGAGGATTTTCTGGGCCTTAAGCTGTTCCGTCGGCGCAATCGTTCGCTGCTGTTAACGGAAGAAGGGCAAAGCTATTTTCAGGATATTAAAGAGATTTTTTCGCAACTGACGGAAGCGACGCGTAAACTGCAGGCGCGCAGCGCCAAGGGGGCCTTAACGGTCAGTTTATTGCCAAGTTTCGCCATCCAGTGGCTGGTGCCAAGACTCACAAGCTTTAACTCAGCTTATCCGGGAATCGACGTCAGGATCCAGGCGGTGGACCGTCAGGAGGATAAGCTGGCGGACGATGTCGACGTGGCAATTTTTTACGGTCGCGGCAACTGGCCGGGCCTGCGTGTGGAAAAACTGTACGCCGAGTATCTGCTGCCGGTCTGTTCCCCGCTGCTGCTCACCGGCGACAAGGCATTGAAAACGCCTGCCGATCTGGCGCAACATACGCTGCTTCACGATGCGTCCCGCCGCGACTGGCAAACTTATACCCGCCAGCTGGGTCTAAGCCATATTAATGTGCAGCAGGGGCCGATTTTCAGCCACAGCGCGATGGTGCTGCAGGCGGCCATTCATGGGCAGGGCGTGGCGCTGGCCAATAACGTCATGGCGCAGTCCGAAATTGAGGCCGGTCGCCTGGTGTGTCCGTTTAATGATGTTCTGGTCAGTAAGAATGCGTTTTACCTTGTTTGCCATGACAGTCAGGCAGAACTGGGTAAAATAGCCGCTTTCCGGCAGTGGATTCTGGCGAAAGCGGCAAGTGAACAAGAAAAATTCCGCTTTCGTTATGAACAATAATTACTTGTAGGGTAACAACATGACCAGCCGTTTTATGCTGATATTCGCCGCGATTAGCGGCTTTATCTTTGTGGCTCTGGGTGCCTTCGGCGCGCATGTCTTAAGTCAATCGCTCGGCGCGGCGGAGATGGCCTGGATCCATACCGGCCTGGAGTATCAGGCCTTCCATACCCTGGCGATTTTTGGTCTGGCGGTGGCGATGCAGCGTCGGATCAGTATCTGGTTCTACTGGAGCAGCGTGTTTCTGGCGTTAGGGACCGTGCTGTTCAGCGGCAGCCTCTACTGCCTGGCGCTCTCTCATTTACGCCTGTGGGCGTTCGTGACCCCGGTGGGCGGCGTGAGCTTCCTCGCCGGCTGGGTGTTAATGTTAATTGGTGCAATTCGTCTGAAACGTAAGGGCGTTGTTCATGAATAAGGTTGTCCTCTATTGTCGCCCTGGGTTTGAGAAAGAGTGCGCAGCAGAAATTACCGATAAGGCAGCCCGCCTTGAGGTGTTTGGTTTTGCCCGGGTCAAAGAAGACTCTGGCTATGTGATTTTTGAAGGCTATCAGCAGGATGATGGCGAGAAGCTGGTGCGCGATCTGCCGTTCAGCTCGCTGATCTTCGCCCGCCAGATGTTTGTGGTCGGCGAACTGCTGCGCGACCTGCCGCCGGAGGATCGCATCACGCCGATCGTCGGCATGCTGCAGGGCGTGGTGGAGAAGGGCGGCGATCTGCGCGTCGAGGTGGCGGACACTAACGAAAGCAAAGAGCTGATGAAGTTCTGCCGCAAGTTTACCGTGCCGCTGCGCGCGGCGCTGCGCGAAGCGGGCGTCCTGACCCGCTATGAAACGCCGAAGCGTCCGGTGGTGCATGTGTTCTTTATCGCCCCGGGCTGCTGCTATACCGGCTACTCGTACAGCAACAACAACTCGCCGTTCTATATGGGCATTCCGCGGCTGAAGTTTCCGTCCGACGCCCCGAGCCGCTCCACCCTTAAGCTGGAAGAGGCGTTCCACGTCTTTATTCCGGCGGACGAGTGGGACGAGCGCCTGGCGAACGGCATGTATGCCGTCGACCTTGGCGCCTGCCCGGGCGGCTGGACCTATCAGCTGGTGAAGCGCAACATGTGGGTCTCTTCGGTCGATAACGGTCCGATGGCCCAGAGCCTGATGGATACCGGCCAGGTGACCTGGCTGCGCGAAGACGGTTTCCGCTATCGTCCGAACCGCAACAACATCTCGTGGATGGTCTGCGATATGGTGGAGAAGCCGGCGAAAGTGGCGGCGCTGATGGCGCAGTGGCTGGTCAACGGCTGGTGCCGGGAGACCATCTTCAACCTCAAGCTGCCGATGAAAAAGCGCTATGAAGAGGTGTCGCAGAATCTGGCCTACATTCAGGCCCAGCTGGACGAGCATGGCATTAACGCCCAGATCCAGGCGCGTCAGCTGTATCACGATCGTGAAGAGGTGACCGTTCACGTGCGTCGCCTTTGGGCCGCCGTCGGCGGACGTCGCGACGAGCGTTAATCTCTCACCCTCAGGCCGGAGAGGCGTGCTTGTCCTCCGGCCTTCGCCGCATGCTTAAGGCTGCGGCGCATCCGACACAATATGCGTCACGTCATCCAGATGACCAATTCTCGCCTCGCCGGAACGGTTGAACTTACTTTTATCGATCAGCAGCAGCGACTGCGCCGCCCGCTTAAGCAGGATCGATTTGAAGTCGGCATTGAACGCATTGGAGTCCCACAGCGCGCCCTGCGGGTCGATGCCTTCGCAGGAAAAAATAAACAGATCGATCTCCAGCGATTTCAGCTGGGAAATCAGCGCCGGGTTAACGTAGCAGCCATATTTCCGCTGCAGGGTGCCGCCGGAGCAGGTGAGGGCGATCTGGTCGCGTTTGGCCAGCTCCTGGCAGATGGGCTGGCTGTTGGTAAAAACGTGCAGCGGGCGGTCCGGCAGCTGGCGGGCGAGGTACCAGCAGGTGGAGCTGGCATCGAGGGCGATGACCATGCCTTCGTCAATCCAGGCCAGCGCTTCGCGGGCGATGTCGGCTTTATGCGCGTAATGGCTTTTCAGGCGCATGTGGAAAGGGTCGCCGCTGTCCTGGCTGCGCTGGTGGATCACTTTGGCCCGGCCGTGGTTGCGCAGCACTTTGCCCTGCGCCTGCAGCTCGCTGAGATCGCGGCGAATGGTTTCCCTGCTGACGTTGAGCTGTTTTGACAACGTTTCGGTGGTCAGGCTGCTGTGGTTGATCAGGAGATCGACGATCGCCTGCTGGCGGGCCGCTTTCATTTATTCTCACCCCATCATTAATTGAGCGTCTGCATCAGGCAGACGCTCCGGCATGAGATTACGGCGTGACTCCTTTTTTTAAAAGGATATTTCCGTACTTAGCGCACTCTCCTGTGATAACGATCGCAAAGGCTTTTTGCGCCCGGTCGTAGAAGGCGAAGCGGTCAATCCGCACGATGTCCGGGCAGGGGGCCTGCGCCGAGAGCGCCTGCCGATAGCGCTGTTCCACCGTCGGGTCGAGGGCATCGCCTTCGACGGCGGCCATCATCACCAGCGGCGGCGCGTAGCTGTCTAACTCGAACAGCGGGATAATCGCCTGCAGCAGGTCGCTGACCCGCAGGCCGTCGGCGCGGATCACCTGCGGACCCATGCTGTGCGCCGGGAAGTGGGCATCGGAAAAAATAATTTCATCCCCATGGCCCATTTCGGCCAGCACTTTCAGCAGTTCCGGCGATATCAGCGGGGAAATGGTTTTGAGCATCTCAGGCTTCCTCTGTGAATTCAGGTTCAGTTTGCGGCCAAAAATAGCGGTAGCGGTACGCGACCTGCGCTCTGGCCTGCTCCGGCGAAGAGAACTCGCCCACGCCATACCAGCCAAACATCGCCGCGCCGGCCACCGTGGTTTCGGCATCGTCGAGCACTTTGATCGGTATTCCCAGCCGGTCGGCCTTGATCTGGTTCCACAGCGCGTTGCGGCTGCCGCCGCCGACCAGCAGCAGCTCTTTCGCCCGGAAGCGGCCGATGTTTTCCAGGGTTTGCAGATGCTGCGCTAACTGGTCGCTTAACCCCTCCAGCGCGGCACGGTAAAAATGGCCGCGGGTGGTGTTGAGCGTGACGCCCTGCCAGCCGGCGTGCTGGCTGGCGAGCAGGTCGCACTGCATCCTGACGCCCTCGGCGCCGGGCGGGATCGCCTGGGCTTCGTCAATCAGAGTTTGCCACGGCGTGTCGGCGCTCCACAGCAGCTTACGCACCCATTCGAGCACGCCGGAGGCCAGCCACTGCATCCCCGGGTTATAGCGCCCCGGCTGGCTGTCCAGCTCGCAGGTGGAGCCGCTGTAGTTGCCGAGCAGCGAGGTGTCGACCTGCGCGCTGCGCACCATCAGGATCTCCCAGGTCCCGGAGGAGAGCACCGGCTCATCCTGCCCGGCGCCGGCGCCAAACAGGGCGAACTGGGTGTCGTGCCCGGCCGAGATAACCGGGATCCCGACGGGAAGGCCCAACAGCGCAGCGGCCTCCGGCAGCAGGCCGCCGATCGGCTGGCCCGCTTCAACCAGCCGTGGGAACAGGCGGCGCGGCAGGCCGGTCGCCTGCAGGATCGGCGCGCTGAAATCGCGCTGCCGGAGATCGAGCATCTGGCTGGTGCCCGCCATGGTGAGGTCGGTGGTGAACTCCCCGGTCAGCCGATGGTTGATCAGCGACGAAATGAACAGCCAGGCATGGGCCTGCGCCAGCAGCTGCGGGTGGTTCTCTTTCAGCCAGATCAGCTTATACAGGGTGTTGAACGCAAAGGCGCCGACGCCGGCGATTTGCTGCAGCTGGCGCGCGGGCATATACCGGCTGATGGTGTCCATCACCGCCGCGGTGCGCGGGCATTTCCAGCTGATGATCGGATACAGCAGCGCACCCTGCTCATCCACCAGCGCGCCATCGACGCCAAAGGTTGTAACGGCGATGCCGCGCACCGTGCAGGAGGCCAGCGGGTCGTGGATCTGCCGACAGCAATCGGCAAAGCGCTGCATAATGGCCTCCAGCGACCACTGGTGCCAGTCGCTGCGCTCGGCGGCGATGTCGCTGGCGTTTGCCGTTGCGGCGCGGGCGATAATGTTCCCCTGTCGGTCAACGGCCATCGCCCGCACGTTCGTGGCGCCGCAGTCGAGGACCAGGATAACGTCTTGCTTCATAGTGACTCCCGAAACAACATTGCCGAATGGCGCGGCGCTTATCCGGCCTACAAACAGCGCGCGTCTGTAGGCCCGGTAAGCCTGCGCCACCGGCTAAACCCACCAGTTAACGCTTATACAGCGGCCCGTAGTTCTGGCAGGCGCGATAGTCCTGGCCTTCGATGTCCATGCCGTGCGCGGCCCAGGCGGAGGGGCGGTAGATTTTCGCCGCTTCCACGTTGTGCATGCAGACCGGAATGCGCAGCATGGCGGCGAGGGTAATGAAATCCGCGCCGACATGGCCGATGGTCAGCACGCCGTGGTTGGCGCCCCAGTTGGCCATGACCGAGTACACATCGCTGAACGGGCCCTTGCCGGTCAGACGCGGGGCAAACCAGGTGGTGGGCCAGGTGGAGTTGGTGCGGGCGTCGAGCTGGTCGTGCATCGCTTTGGGCAGCGCCACGCTCCAGCCTTCGGCAATTTGCAGCACCGGTCCCAGACCTTTGATGATGTTCACCCGGGTCATGGTGAACGGCACGCCGCCTTCGGTCAGGAAGCGGGAAGAGAAGCCGCCGCCGCGGAAGTATTCATGGATCGCCGGGCACCATTCGGTGGCCGCGAGGCAGGCATCCGCCTCGTTCTGTTCAATCTCCCAGTGAGGTTTCATCGTCGGGTTGCCCTGCGCGTCGCGCTGCTGGCAGGAGCCGTCCAGCGCCGCGGAGCCGGAGTTAATCAGGTGAATAATGCCGTGCTCCGCCCGGCCGGTGAGCGGCTGCCCGGTGACGCGCTCAACGGCGTCCGGCGACCAGTAGGTGCGCACGTCGGCAAACACCTGGGCGGTGCCGGTGAGCTGGTGGCCCATCAGCATGGCCACGCCGTTGAGGCTGTCGTTTTCGGTGGCGACGACGAACGGCTCGCGCACGCCGTTCCAGTCAAAAGAGCTGTTGAGCAGCGCTTCGGCGGTATCGCCATTGGGGTATTGATCGGTCCAGTGGCGCTGGCCCTGGAAACCGGCGGCGATGGCGTTGTAGCCCAGCGACTCCTCCACCAGCCCTTTTTCCGCGAGCTTCGCGTTGCCCTGCATCATATCGCGGATGCACATCGCCATCAGCAGGCTCTCTTTCAGCACCGCGCGGCTCTGCGTTTCATTGCGCTTATACTGCTCGGCGTTCTGATCTTCGCCGTAGCGGAAATGTTTATCCGCCCACGCCAGCGCCATCTCCAGCTCGGTTTCATCATAGATTTTCTGATCGATTCGCCGGCGCAGCTCCGTCATGTCGACTGCCTGAACCTTCATCCCGAGCCAGGATTCAAAGAAGTTGTGGTCGACGATGGAGCCGGCGATGCCCATTGAGACGCCGCCCAGCGACAGATAGCTTTTCCCCTTCATACTGGCGACGGCCAGGCCGGCGCGAGCGAAGCGCAACAGTTTTTCTTCGACGTCCGCCGGGATGGAGGTGTCATCGGCATCCTGCACGTCATGCCCGTAGATGGAGAACGCCGGGATCCCTTTCTGGCTGTGGGCCGCCAGCGCGGCGGCCAGATAGACCGCCCCCGGACGTTCGGTGCCGTTAAAGCCCCAGATGGCCTTCGGGCGCAGCGGATCCATGTCGATGGTTTCACTGCCGTAGCACCAGCAGGGAGTGACGGTGATGGTGACGCCAACGTTCTGGCTGCTGAATTTCTCTTCACAGGCGGCCGACTCGGCCATGCCGGCGATGCAGGTATCGGCGATTACGCACTCCACCCGGGCGCCGCAGGCATGGCGCAGCTTCTCGCTGATAAGCGCGGCGGTGGCTTTCGCCATGTTCATGGTTTGCGCTTCCAGCGATTCGCGGACTCCCATGCGACGACCATCGATTACCGGGCGGATACCGATCTTCGGTAAGCTGATTTTTTTCATTACAGATCCCTCAGGTTATGCGGATAACAGGTTTAGTTCGTCGCCGCTTGCGAGCGGAAACGGGCAAAAATAAAGATGATGGCGAAGCACAGCGCCGGGACCAGCTCAGCGGTCGGGATATTGCCGGCGGCATCGCTGACAAAGCCCATCACCGGGGTGACGATCCCGCCGCCGATGATGGTCATGACGATAAAGGACGAGCCATATTTGGTGTCCTGGCCCAGATGCTTAATCCCCAACGAGAAGATGGTCGGGTACTGAATGGACATAAAGGCGCTGCACAGGGTCAGGGCCAGCAGGCCGACGTGGCCGCCGCTGAAGGCGGAGAGCAAACAGAGCAGCATGGCGATAAGCGCATAGACAGCCAGTACGTTATGCGGCGCGAAGCGGCGGATAAGCCAGGTGCCGGTGAAACGGCCAATGAAGAAGCAGACCATGGTGCCGGTGAGGTAGTTGGCGGCGAAACCGGCCGTCATGCCCGGGATCTCTTCGACAGCGTAGCGAATCAGATAGCTCCAGCAGGCGGTCTGCGCGCCGACATAGCAGAACTGGGCCAGTACCGCCCAGCGCCAGTGGCGGATGCGCATCAGGCGCGACAGCGAGGCGAGAAAAGTGCTCTGCGCGCTGTCGCTGTGGTCATCGCTTTGCAGCGACGGGAAGCGGGTGCAGACGATCAGCAGGGCGACCAGCAGCACGATGGCCACGATAATCATATAGGGGGTTTGTACCGACAGGACCAGGCTGTGCTTCCAGGCGCCGAGCTGTTCTGGGGTCATGCTATCCAGCACCTCCTGCGGCTGATGCGGCACGTTGGACAAAATAAGGCTCTGACCAAATACCACGGCGATAATGGCGCCAAATGAGTTAAAGGTCTGGGCCAGATTAAGACGGAAGTGACCGCCGCTTTCCGGACCGAGAACGGTGACAAACGGGTTGGCCGCAGTTTCCAGACAGCCAAGCCCGGCGGCGATAATAAATAATCCAATCAGAAATAGGGTGTAATTCATCACTTCGGCGGCAGGCCAGAACAGCGCGGCGCCGCAGGCATATAAAAACAGACCAGTAAGAATGCCTGCTTTATAGCTGAATTTTTTCATCAGCATCCCGGCGGGGATGGGAATAACAAAATAGCCAAAATAAAAAGCCGACTGGATTAATCCGGCCTGAAAGTTAGTCAGCGTAAAGGCCTGTTGAAATTGCGGTAATAAAATATCATTAAGATTATTGGCCACGGCCCACAGAAAAAAGAGGGAGCACAGCAGAGCAAAAGGAATAATATAGCTCTTACTCTGCCCGCTCTCCATGGCGCGGTAACTTTGCGTTGGTATCGTTGTGTTTCCCATAGCGTCCTCATCAGTTCAGAAGCAGTTACAACAGCATTCAGGGCGCAGTCTGGTGCTGCAGCAGACCGCAAAATTAAGTGAGCTCAGGTGACGCGCCGGTGAGTGAAATGAAAGTCACGGCGGAACTCATGGCTTCATTTTCAAATAAAAACCGCCTGTTAATATGATGAGGGTCACACTTAACGCTCTGCGGACCATTTTATGTGATAATTGTCACTTTAATTTTTCAAAATCGCTGACCGTTTGAGAAAATAAATTCACAAAACCACAACGCCAATGACCGATTGAATATATATCGTGGAAAACGGGCAAATGTTACAGGAAAATAAAATGCCCGCTTGATGGAATATTTTTAAGAACGGGCATTTTAAATGGTCGATTAACCAGGCTGATCCCTTTTTTTAGGGCGAAATAATTGACGTGGTTCACAAAATATGGCGATGAAAATTCCCCTGTGATTATTCAGGCTGAAGATGGAGATCATTATTCAACCTATCCCACGGTAGCCGACAATAATTGCGTTGCCCTGCCGTTGACGGATGATGAGTCGCCAAAAGAGGAAAGCAATGGAAAGAAACAGACTGGCCCGGCAGATTATCGATACCTGCCTGGAAATGACCCGCCTGGGGTTAAATCAGGGGACCGCCGGCAATGTCAGCGTGCGCTATCAGGGGGGGATGCTGATCACGCCCACCGGCATCCCGTATGAAAAACTGACGGAAGACAAGATCGTCTTTATTGATGCCGACGGCCAGCATGAGCAGGGAAAACTGCCCTCCAGCGAATGGCGTTTCCATCAGGCGGCCTACCAGACGCGGCCCGATGCTCAGGCGGTGGTCCACAATCACGCTGTGCATTGTACGGCGGTGTCGATCCTCAACCGGCCCATTCCGGCCATCCACTATATGATCGCCGCGGCGGGCGGGAATTCGATCCCCTGCGCGCCCTATGCCACCTTTGGCACCCGCGAACTGTCTGAGCATGTCGCGGTGGCGCTGAAGCACCGCAAAGCCACGCTGCTGCAGCATCATGGCCTGATCGCCTGCGAGGCCAGCCTGGAGAAAGCGCTCTGGCTGGCGCATGAAGTGGAAGTCCTGGCCCAGCTTTATCTCAGCACGCTGGCGATTACCGACCCGGTACCGGTGCTGGATGACGAGGCGATCGCCATCGTGCTGGAGAAGTTCAAAACCTACGGATTACGCATTGAAGAGTGATGCCGCAACGCTAACAGGAGAGACGCGATGGCAAACCGAATGATCCTCAACGAAACGGCGTGGTTTGGCCGGGGGGCGATAAACGCATTAACCGATGAAGTGATGCGGCGCGGTTATCGCAAGGCATTGATCGTGACCGACAGCACCCTCGCGCAGTGCGGCGTGGCGGCAAAAGTCACTGACAAACTGGACGCCGCCGGGCTGGCATGGGACATGTTCAGCGACGTGATCCCCAATCCCACCATCGCCGTGGTCCAGCAGGGGCTGCAGGCCTTTCAGCGCAGCGGGGCGGATTACCTGATCGCCATCGGCGGCGGTTCGCCGCAGGATACCTGTAAGGCGATCGGTATTATTCAGCGTAACCCGGCGTTCGCCGATGTCCGCAGCCTGGAGGGGCTGTCGCCCACCCGTCAGCCCAGCGTGCCGATCTTCGCGGTGCCGACCACCGCGGGTACCGCGGCGGAGGTGACGATTAACTATGTCATCACCGATGAAGAACAGCGGCGTAAGTTTGTCTGCGTCGACCCGCACGATATTCCGCAGGTGGCCTTTATCGATGCCGATATGATGGACGCCATGCCGCCGGCGCTGAAGGCGGCGACCGGCGTCGACGCCCTGACGCACGCTATCGAAGGGTACCTCACCCGCGGCGCCTGGGCTTTGACCGATGCGCTGCACCTCAAAGCCATCGAGATCATCGCCGGCGCGCTGCGCGGCTCGGTTGCCGGAGACGCCGGAGCGGGGGAAGCCATGGCGCTCGGCCAGTATGTGGCGGGGATGGGATTTTCCAACGTCGGGCTTGGCCTGGTGCACGGCATGGCGCATCCGCTCGGCGCTTTCTACAACACGCCGCACGGTGTGGCGAATGCCATCCTGCTGCCGCACGTGATGCGCTTTAATGCTGAGGCGACCGGGGAAAAATATCGCGATATCGCCAGGGCGATGGGCGTCAGGGTGGAAGCGTTAAGCCTGACCGCCGCGCGCCTGGCGGCGGTGGAGGCGGTCTGCCAGCTCAACCGTGATGTCGGTATTCCCGGCCATCTGCGCGAGGTGGGCGTCAGGAAAGAGGATATTCCGGCGCTGGCCCAGGCGGCGCTGGCGGATGTGTGTACCGGCGGCAACCCGCGCGAGGCGAGCCTGGCCGATATCGTCGGGTTATATCAGGCGGCCTGGTGAGGGGCCGGCCCGGCCGAAGCAGGCGGTGCCGCCGCGCTCGGGTAGGGTCAGCGCGTCAGCCGCAGCTGCTGCAGATTGCCGTCCAGCTGTAGGTCGGTCTGCAGGCGGGCGACTTCCCGGCAGGTGAAGGCCATTTCCTGATGCGTTGCCAGCTTTTTGCGCCACTTTTCCGGGACCTCAGCCAGGCGGGCATACAGCCCCTCCAGGTCCTGGAACTCGTTCAGCAGCTGGGCGGCGCTTTTGGGGCCAATGCCCGCTACGCCCGGCACCTTCGAGCTGCTGATCCCCGCCAGCCCCCAGTAATCCGCCAGCTGCTCCGGGGTGACGCCGAACTCGCTGGCGATGAAGGGGGCGTCCAGCCAGCGCTTCTGAAAGTAGTCGCGGATGCGGATGGTGGGCGACAGCAGCTGGCAGTAGCCTTTGTCAGTGGAGACAATGGTGGCCTGATGGCCCGCCTGGGCCACCTTCACCGCCAGGGTGGCGGCGAGGTCATCCGCTTCGCTGCCCGGCGAGGCCCAGCAGCGGATCCCCCGCTGCTCGAAGGCGGCCCGCAGCGCCGGCATCTCGGCGACCAGGGTCTCCGGCATCGGCGCGCGGCCGGCTTTGTACTCCGGCAGGCGCTGGTGGCGCCAGCCGTGGGCGCGATCCTCATCATCAAACACCGCCACCGCGTGGGTGGGCTGACTATGGACGATCAGCTGCTCCAGCGCATGCAGGCAGGTATCGACGCAGGGCGAGCCCTGTACCGCGTGGATGCGGCGGATCAGATTTAACGCGTCGACGATTAACAGATGAACAGCCACAGATACCCCCTTATTCTCAGCGCCTTTAGGGTAACATCGGTGGTGATTCGAGGCCATTGGTAGAGCGAGGATCGGGAATCACACTCGCAAATCAGGCAGGATTCCGGTCAAAAGCAGGCCCGCCGCGGCGACGCGCGGCGGGCCTGCAGGTTAATCGCAGGCGACAATCTTCATCGCCAGCCCCCCGCGAGAGGTTTCCCGGTACTTGGCGTTCATGTCTTTGCCGGTTTCGTACATGGTCTCAATGACTTTATCGAGGCAGACGCGCGGCTCGCTGGTCCGGCGCAGCGCCATTCGCGCGGCGTTGACCGCTTTCACGGCGGCGATAGCGTTGCGTTCGATGCACGGCACCTGCACCTGGCCGGCGACAGGGTCGCAGGTCAGACCGAGGTTATGCTCCATGGCGATCTCTGCCGCGATGCACACCTGGCCCGGGCTGCCGCCCAGCAGTTCAGCCAGACCGGCCGCCGCCATCGAGCAGGCGACGCCCACTTCACCCTGGCAGCCCACTTCGGCGCCGGAGATCGAGGCGTTCATCTTATAGAGCGAACCAATCGCGCTGGCCACCAGCATATAGCGCGCCAGGGAGTTGCTGTTCACCTTGCGGATAAACTTGTCGTAATAGGCCAGCACTGCCGGCACGATACCGCAGGCGCCGTTGGTCGGCGCCGTCACCACCCGGCCGCCGGCGGCGTTCTCTTCGTTCACCGCGAGGGCGAACATATTGATCCAGTCGACCACCGCCATCGGGTCGCTGTTGGTGGTGTCCTGGCTCACCAGCATGCGGCGCAGCGCGGCAGCCCGGCGCGGAACGCGCAGTTTGCCCGGCAGGACGCCTTCGGTGGTGATGCCGCGCTCAATACCGGCGCTCATCACTTCCCACACCGCGGCGAAGTGTTGCTCCAGCGCCTCTTTACTGTGCAGCGCCAGTTCGTTCTGCATCATCAGGCCGGAGAGCGACAGCCCGGTTTCGCGGCAGTGACGCTGCAGGTCGGCGGCGTTTTTATAAGGATAAGGGACGGCCACCGGCGCGTCGGTAGTCTGGCCGAAGTGCGCTTCATCGACGATAAAGCCGCCGCCGATGGAGTAGTACGTCTGGCTGTAGAGCGCCTGGTCGCCGGCCAGGGCAGTGATGCGCATGCCGTTCTCATGCAGCGACAGGTTGTCGGCATGGAAATTCATGCACTGATCGACCGGGAAGTCCACTTCGTGCTGGCCGTTGGCCAGCATCAGGCGACCATGGGTGTTAACGTCCTGAATAAAGCCAGGGATAGCGTCGATGTCGACGGTGTCCGGCAGGTTGCCGGCGAGCCCCATGATAATCGCGATATCGGTATGGTGGCCTTTACCGGTCAGGGAGAGGGAGCCGTAGACGTCGACGACCACTTTGCTCACCTCGGCCAGCAGGCCGCGCGCGATCAGGTCGTCAGTGAATTGTTTGCCCGCTTTCATCGGTCCAACGGTATGGGAGCTGGAAGGGCCAATGCCGATTTTAAAGATATCGAATACGCTGATCATATGTATTCCCGTGCTGTCGGAAAGCGCGCCGCCGTTCAGCGGCGCGGGGGGAGGTGTTGACTGAATTAGCTGAACAGCGAGTAGAAGATCGCGGAGATGGCAATCAGACCCATAATCACCACGAAGACGTTGCTGACGTGGCCGCTGTATTTACGCATCGCCGGCACTTTCTGAATCGCGTACATCGGCATCAGGAACAGGATCATCGCGATAATCGGGCCGCCAAGGGTCTCGATCATGCCGAGGATGCTCGGGTTCAGCGTCGCGACAATCCAGGTGGTCACCAGCATGAACAGCGCGGTCAGCTTGTTCAGTTTGTTGATTTCGATAGATTTGCCTTTACCGCGCAGGGACTTAATCACCATGCCGTTAAAGCCTTCGCGGGCGCCCAGGTAGTGGCCGAGGAAGGATTTGGTGATGGCGATCATCGCGATGATCGGCGCCATCCAGGCAATGATTGGCGCGTTAAAGTGGTTCGCCAGGTAAGACAGAATCGAGATGTTCTGCTCTTTCGCCGCCGCCAGGTCTGCCGGAGAGAGGCTCAGGACGCAGCTGAAGACGAAGAACATCACGGTCAGCACCATCATGATATGAGCGCGAGCCAGGATGCTGGAGCATTTTTTCTCGGCGCCTTCGCCGTACTCTTCACGCTTGGCAACCGCGAAGGAGGAGATGATCGGCGAGTGGTTGAAAGAGAAGACCATGACCGGGATCGCCAGCCACAGGGTCATCAGCAGGCCGTTGCCGGTGACGGAGGCGCCGCTCAGGGAGAGGGTCTCCAGCGCCGCGCCGTTCCACTGCGGGATCAGGTACAGCGCCAGAATCATCAGGGCGATTACGAACGGAAACACCAGAATGCTCATCGCTTTCACGATCATCTGCTCGCCGAAACGCACGATGGTCATCATGCCGACGATCAGGATCAGCGACAGAATCGCGCGCGGCGGCGGCGTCATGTGCAGCTGGTGCGCCATGAAGCTTTCTACGGTATTGGTGATCGCCACGCTGTAGACCAACAGGATTGGGTAGATAGCGAAGAAGTAGAGCAGGGTAATCAGCTTACCTGCGCCTACGCCGAAGTGTTCTTCAACCACTTCAGTGATGTCTTCGCCCGGGTTTTTGCCGGAGAGCACGAAGCGCGTCATACCGCGGTGGGCGAAGAAGGTCATCGGGAAGGCCAGAATCGCCATGATAATCAGGGGGATCATGCCGCCGACGCCGGCGTTGATCGGCAGGAACAAGACGCCCGCGCCGATCGCTGTACCGTACAGGCCCAGCATCCACATGGTGTCGGTTTTACGCCATCCGCTGCGGGTTTCGCCCGAAACGATGGTGCTGGTTTGAGTGGTTTCCATCTGTATCTCCTGGAGGAATCAACAAAATCTAATGAACAAATACAATTGCGTAACACGAAATTCGTTTAATTACGGTTTTTTTAGAAATTTTCTCCGTAATAATTGGGCCGGAAAGATACATTTATATGGTTTATGCATCAGTGATCGCGATCTCAAATGCAATAATCCACTTTCAATGTGCGTATTTTTAGTCCAACAGCCTGTTTCTGGTGATCAGCCAGCGATTTGTGGCGCGCAGGCTACCATTTGCAGCATATGAGATAAAAGCGGGGCGGCGTAATAACGAGGGATTTACTGTAAAAAAGAGAAGTGGTCGACGTTTTTGCGCTTAAAACCATTTTTTGCAGTGATAATTGTCGCAGTTTTTACCAACGCAAACGATTGGCTATGTAAAAATAATTTAGCTGTTTGATGAGTAACAGAAAGTTTTTTAGCGCGTTTTGGAATTCAGAGAAAGCGTGCCCGCCGGGGCAACAGGCGCTGCCCCGGCGGGACGGAAATCAGGCGATGATTTCGTAGCAGGGAATATAGGCGGTGCCGCCCGGGAGCTTCATGCGGTGCTGGGCGACGAAGCCCTGCAGCAGATCGTCCATGCGGCGCATCATCTCCGGGTCGCCGTGCAGCTTATAAGGACCGTACTGCTCGATGGCCTGGATGCCCACCTCTTTGACGTTACCCGCGACAATGCCGGAGAAGGCGCGGCGCAGGTCGGCGGCCAGCACTTCCACCGGCTGGTCCGGGGAGAGTTTGAGGTTGGCCATATTTTCATGGGTTGGATCAAACGGCATCTGCAGGTCCGGCGAGATACGAATCGACCAGTTGAAGCTGTAGGCGTCGTCGGTCTCGCGACGGCTCTCTTTCACCAGCGGCATCGCTTTTTTCATCTGCCGCGCCACTTCCGCCGGATCGTCGATGATGATCCGGTAGTGGCGACGGGCGGATTCGCCCAGGGTATGGGTGATAAATTCGTCCAGCACGCGGAAGTAGTCAGCGCTCTCTTTCGGGCCGGTGAGGATCAGCGGCAGCACCTGCGCTTTGTTATCCGGATGCATCAGAATACCCAGCAGGTAAAGCAGCTCTTCGGCGGTGCCGACGCCGCCCGGGAAGATGATGATCCCGTGGGCGATGCGCACGAAGGCCTCCAGACGCTTTTCGATGTCCGGCATGATGATCAGTTCATTGACCAGCGGGTTTGGCGGTTCCGCAGCGATAATGGACGGTTCGGTCATGCCGATAAAGCGGCTGTCTTTGTAGCGCTGCTGCGCGTGGCCGACGGCGGCGCCTTTCATCGGCGCTTCCATTGCGCCAGGCCCGCAGCCGGTGCAGATGTTGAGTTCCCGCAGTCCCAGCTGCGTACCGACGCGGCGGGCGTAGAGGTATTCGTTTTCGTTGATCGAGTGGCCGCCCCAACAGACGATCATGTTCGGCGCTTCGCCGACGTGCAGCGCGCGGGCGTTGCGCAGGATCGAGAACACCAGGTTGGTGATATGGACCGAACTTTCGAGATCGAGGTTCGGGAAGCGAACGGTATTGTGGATCTGGCCGTACACGAACAGGATATCGCGCAGTACGGCGAACAGGTTGGCCTGCAGGGAACGAATAATGCGCCCGTCAACGAAGGCCTCTTCCGGCGGGTTGATCAGTTCCAGCTTCACGCCGCGTTCGCGACGCAGCACGTTAATATCGAAATTTTCAAAACGCGACAGAAGCTCCTTGCTGTTATCGGTCAGGCTCCCCGAGTTGAGCACAGCAAGCGAGCAGTTGCGAAAGAGTTGATACAGATCGCTGCTGGCGGTGCGCTTAAGCATATCCACTTCCAGCTGCGACAGCATATCCATTGAACCAAGCGGGCTAACATGTGTAATCAAGTGAACTCCTTACAGGACGCTTATGGTCTTCCTGTGATTACAATAGCCCTGCGAGCGGCGTTTCCACAACCTTGCGCGCGTCTAAACGCACGCAAATTGTGAAAATGTTTATTATTGTCGGGCGAGGCGGCCGGTGGCAGGGGAAAAGTCGCCGTTGCTGCGCCAGGGGTTGATATCCAGACCGCCGCGTCGCGTATAGCGGGCGTAAACGGAAAGCGATTCCGGCTGGCAGAAACGGAGAATATCGTTAAAGATGCGCTCGACGCACTGCTCATGGAATTCGTTATGGTGGCGGAACGAGACCAGATAGCGCAGGAGCTGCTCGCGGTCGATTTTCGCCCCACGATACTGGATCTGCACCGAGCCCCAGTCCGGCTGGTGGGTGATCAGGCAGTTGGACTTCAGCAGATGGCTGACCAGCGTCTCTTCCACGATTTTGCCGCTGGCGGCGCCCTGCAGGTAGTCGGCGCTGAACTGATAGTTATCGATCTCGATATCCTGATCGTCGATGCAGGCGCCGTGGAGGTGAGCAATCGGCTGGCCTTCCAGTTCATCCAGCCGATACAGCGAGACCTTGACCTCGCCCTGGGCGCAGGCGCTCAGATCGCGGGTCAGCGTCTCTTCAACCTCCTGCCAGCTGGCGAAACGCGTCTGGTTAAAGCTGTTGAGATAAAGCTTAAAGCTTTTTGACTCCACCAGATTGACGCTGGTGTCGGGCAGTTCGACGTGGCCGACGGCCACCTGCGGCAGGCCTTTGCCGTTCAGCCAGGAGAGTTCGTACAGCGTCCAGATATCGGCGCCGTGAAACGGCAGGTTGTCGGCATGCAGGCCAAGCGGGTCGCGGTTAAGGCTGCGCGGAACGCCCTGCAGCAGCGAGGCGTCATAGGTATCGCGGTAATCGGTTGATTTACCAAGCGTCAGGCCGGCCAGCGCCTGATGATTATCGTAAGAAGACATGTTTCACCATAGTAAAGCGGGTACACTATGACCCCAGTGTATCCTGTCTAACGTGAAGAGAGAAACCGGTGGACCATCAGACCGCAGAAGCGCTGCATGCTTTTACCCAACGTTATTGCGCCGCCTGGCAGCAGCAGCGCCACAGCCTGCCGCGCAGTGAAGAGCTTTATGGCGTCCCGTCGCCTTGCGTCGTCGACACCCAGGGCGAGGCCGTGTTCTGGCAGCCGCAGCCGTTTTCGCTGGCGCAAAATATCAGCGCGGTTGAACGCGCCCTGGATATTGTGGTACAAAAGCCGCTTCATTCTTATTATACCACTCAGTTTGCCGGCGATATGACCGGCCGGTTTGCCGGCGAAACGCTAACGCTGCTGCAGACCTGGAGTGAAGAGGATTTTCAGCGGGTGCAGGAAAACCTCATCGGGCATCTGGTGGTGCAGAAGCGGCTGAAGCTGGCGCCGACGCTGTTTATCGCCACCCTCGAGAGTGAACTGGATGTCATTTCCGTCTGTAATCTCAGCGGTGAAGTCGTCAAAGAGACCCTCGGCACCGCCAAACGCATCACCCTTTCCCCCTCGCTTGCGGGTTTCCTCAACCAGCTTGAGCCGGTTCTGTAATCCAGTCTGCCTGGTCATTTGTGAGAGATCTCTTACAAAACCTGTAAGAGATCATCATCATTTAAGGCAAATTTAATCCAATCTTTTTTTGTTAACTTATTGGTATTAAATTGGATTTTTATTTTTTCGTCCTTTTGAGTGGGGACTAATCTTAAGAGATTGTCTCAAGAAGGGTTGTAAGAAGAGGCAGAATCAGTGATCCTATGTCTGTCGACAGGAAGTCGCGAAATGAAGCGAACATCAGGATGATGGCGCTTCTGCAGGACCCGCCAGGATGGCGTTGCAAGGACAGGCTTCAGGATGAAGCAAGGATAACGCAGGATCGCGTAATGGACACCTCCAGGATGGAGAATGAGAGCCGCTCAGGATGAACGGTGGATCTGGAAGATCGGGACAAACTTAAGGATAAGTCATTTCGCATCGGGGTGGTGTGAAAGCAGGATGCACGAGTTTATGGATGAACATGGTCAGGAGACCTCAGGAAAAGTTTTCAAGGACGAGCAGGGAGCACCAATGTAGCGGGAATGCTGCAAAACGAACCGGGAGCACTGTTTATACAGTGCTCCCTTTTTTTATTTCTCCTGCGGATTTGCTATCCTGCGCCCGGTTTTTAACTCATCGAGGTTTCCCCCATGACTCTTGACGATAGCGTGCGCGATCGCCTGCGCGCCATTGAAGCCCTGCTGCGCGAAACAGAGCACTGGCAGGAGACGGCGCCGGACAGCAGCGCCTTCGCCAGCGATAAGCCGTTTTGCCTGGATACCCTGGAGCCGCTGGAGTGGCTGCAGTGGGTCCTGATCCCGCGTATGCATCAACTGCTGGAGAGCGGCCAGCCGCTGCCGCAAAATTTCGCCGTTACGCCGTATTACGAAATGGCGCTGGATCAAGCCCACCCGGTTCGCGAATCCATGCTGGCGGAGCTGCTGCTGCTGGACGCGCTGTTTGCCGGTGAGCAGGCCTGATGCTGGAGATAATCTACCAGGACGACTGGCTGGTGGCGGTCAACAAACCGTCGGGCTGGCTGGTGCATCGCAGCTGGCTCGATCGCGATGAGAAAGTGGTGGTGATGCAGACCGTGCGCGACCAGATCGGCCAGCACGTTTTTACCGCTCATCGCCTCGACCGGCCCACCTCCGGCGTCCTGCTCATGGGGCTGTCAAGCGAGGCGGGGCGCCTGCTGGCGCAGCAGTTCGAGCAGCATCAGATCCAGAAGCGCTACCATGCGATCGTCCGCGGCTGGCTGATGGAAGAGGCGCTGCTCGATTATCCGCTGGTGGAAGAGCTGGATAAAATCGCCGATAAGTTCGCCCGCGAAGACAAAGGGCCGCAGCCGGCGGTGACCCATTACCGTGGTCTGGCGACGGTGGAGATGCCGGTGGCGACCGGGCGTTATCCCACCACCCGCTACGGGCTGGTGGAACTGGAGCCGAAAACCGGCCGCAAGCATCAGCTGCGCCGCCATCTGGCCCACCTGCGTCATCCGATCCTCGGCGACAGCAAGCACGGCGATCTGCGGCAAAACCGCAGCGCCGCGGAGCATTTCGGCTGTCACCGCCTGATGCTGCACGCCAGCGAACTGTCGTTAATCCATCCCTTTACCGGTGAGCCGCTGACCCTGCGCGCCGGTTTTGACGACGTCTGGATGCGTGCGCTGTCGCAGTTTGGCTGGCGCGGGCTTCTCCCGCTAAATGAAAGGGTTGAGTTTGCCGACGACTGCGGTCAGGATGAAGAGAATAAGGTCAATCCAGGGAGATAATAGCATGGCGGAAGTCGGAATTTTTGTCGGCACCATGTACGGCAACTCGCTGCTGGTCGCGGAAGAAGCGGAAGCGATCCTCAGCGGACTGGGACACAAGGCTACCGTATATGAGGATCCGCAGGTCAACGACTGGGAATCCTACACGGGTAAGTATGTGCTGGTGGTCACCTCCACCACCGGGCAGGGCGATCTGCCGGACAGCATCGTCCCGCTGTATGAGGGCATCAAAGATATGTATCAGCCTCACCTGCGCTACGGCATTATCGCGCTGGGCGACAGCACCTACGCCAACTTTTGCGGCGGAGGCCTGAAGTTCGATCAACTGCTGCAGGAGCAGGGCGCGAAGCGCATCGGCGAGATGCTGAAGATTGACGCCAGCGAAGATCCGGAGCCGGAGAGCGTCTCTAATCCATGGGTTGAGCAGTGGGCTACCCTGCTGGAATAAAAGCGCTGCCCTCTCCCTACGCAGAGGGCGCCCTTTCAAGATGTCGCGGCCAGATACGCGGACAGCAAAAGTGTATCCCTTTCCGGGCGGCACGCCTTCAGGCAAATGCACAATATCCTTAGCAATATCATGGGTTAAGCCAGCCGGTTTCACCGGGTCAAGAGAGGTATTTCACACTCCGGCTCTTATTGCTGCGCTTTTGACCACCCGCGGCGCTGGTTTTTCATTTCCGTGAACTTCCCCCCATTCTTTCAGGCATACGCCATAAACCACCTGCAATAGCGGCGTAAAAGCTGTGTATATGCACGGTGAGCCGCGGTGTGCCTCTTCATATACTGCTCCAGCCAGTGATAAATGCAGTGCCAGATATAACGACAACTATCAAAACACGACCACGTCATTCTGATTACCCTACAGGTTGTGCTGTTCAGAATGAACGTAGCTAAACGCTATGATTCAGGAGTACAACAATGAGTTCATTAAGTCAGGCGGCGACGGCGGCTGAAAAGCGCACCAACGCCCGCTACTGGATAGTGGTGATGCTGTTTATCGTCACCTCTTTTAACTATGGCGACCGGGCGACGCTGTCGATCGCCGGTTCGGAAATGGCCAAAGATATCGGCCTGGATCCGGTGGGAATGGGGTATGTCTTCTCCGCGTTCTCATGGGCTTATGTCATCGGCCAGATCCCGGGCGGCTGGCTGCTCGACCGCTTCGGTTCGAAGCGCGTCTATTTCTGGTCGATCTTCATCTGGTCGATGTTTACCCTGCTGCAGGGCTTCGTCGACATCTTCAGCGGCTTTGGCATTATCGTCGCGCTGTTTACCCTGCGCTTCCTCGTTGGCCTGGCCGAATCGCCGTCATTCCCGGGTAACAGCCGTATCGTGGCCGCCTGGTTCCCGGCGCAGGAGCGCGGCACGGCGGTGGCGATCTTTAACTCCGCCCAGTACTTTGCCACCGTTATCTTCGCGCCGATCATGGGCTGGCTGACGCATGAGGTGGGCTGGTCGCACGTCTTCTTCTTTATGGGCGGCCTGGGGATTGTGATTAGCTTTGTCTGGCTGAAAGTGATCCACGATCCGAACAACCATCCGGGGGTAAACAAGAAGGAACTGGAATATATCGCCGAAGGCGGCGCCCTGATCAACATGGATCAAAAGAGCAGCGCGCAGAAGGTGCCGTTCAGCGTCAAAATGGGGCAGATCAAGCAGCTGATCGGATCGCGGATGATGATCGGCATCTATATCGGTCAGTACTGCATTAACGCCCTGACCTACTTCTTTATCACCTGGTTCCCGGTTTACCTGGTGCAGGCGCGCGGCATGTCGATCCTTAAAGCGGGGTTTGTCGCCTCCATTCCGGCGGTGTGCGGCTTCGTCGGCGGGGTGCTGGGCGGGGTGATCTCTGACTGGTTAATGCGTCGCACCGGCTCGCTGAACATTGCCCGCAAAACGCCGATTGTGCTGGGGATGCTGCTCTCCATGACCATGCTGATGTGTAACTATGTCAACGTGGAGTGGATGGTGATTGGCTTTATGGCGATGGCCTTCTTCGGCAAAGGGATCGGCGCGCTTGGCTGGGCGGTGATGGCGGATACCGCGCCAAAAGAGATTAGCGGTCTTTCAGGCGGCCTGTTCAACATGTTTGGCAATATCTCCGGTATCGTCACCCCGATCGCTATCGGCTATATCGTCGGCACCACCGGCTCGTTCAACGGGGCGCTGGTTTACGTAGGTATCCATGCCCTGGTGGCGGTGCTGAGCTACCTGGTGCTGGTGGGCGACATCAAACGCATCGAACTGAAACCTGTGGTGGGGCGTTAATCATGACTACTCAATCCAGCCCGATTATTACAGAGATGAAGGTCATTCCGGTGGCCGGACACGACAGCATGCTGCTGAACATCGGTGGGGCGCATAACGCCTGGTTTACCCGCAATATCGTGGTATTGACCGATAACGCCGGCAACACCGGCGTGGGAGAAGCCCCTGGCGGAGAGGTCATCTACCAGACGCTGCTGGCGGCGATCCCGCAGGTGGTAGGTCAGGAGGTCGCCCGTCTCAATCGCGTGGTGCAGCAGGTGCATAAAGGCAATCAGGCAGCGGATTTCGACACCTTTGGCAAAGGGGCGTGGACCTTCGAACTGAAAGTCAACGCGGTAGCGGCGCTGGAGGCCGCGCTGCTCGACCTGCTCGGCAAGGTGCTCAATGTGCCGGTCTGCGAGCTGCTGGGCCCGGGTAAGCAGCGTGATGCCGTCACCGTGCTGGGCTACCTGTTCTATATCGGCGATCGGCAGAAAACCGACCTGGGTTATCTGGACCATACGCCGGGCGATCACGAATGGTATCGCCTGCGCCACCAGCAGGCGCTGAGCAGCGAAGCGGTGGTGCGCCTGGCGGAAGCCGCTCAGGATCGCTACGGTTTCAAAGACTTTAAGCTGAAGGGCGGCGTGCTGCCCGGCGAGCAGGAAATTGACACCGCCCGGGCGCTGAAAAAGCGCTTTCCGGACGCGCGCATCACCGTCGATCCTAACGGCGCCTGGCTGCTGGATGAGGCGATCGCCCTGTGCAAAGGGCTGCAGGATGTTCTGACCTACGCCGAAGATCCGTGCGGCGCCGAGCAGGGCTTCTCCGGCCGGGAGGTGATGGCCGAGTTCCGCCGCGCCACCGGTCTGCCGGTCGCCACCAATATGATCGCCACCAACTGGCGCGAGATGGGTCATGCGGTGATGCTCAACGCCGTCGATATTCCGCTGGCGGACCCGCACTTCTGGACGCTCTCCGGCGCGGTACGAGTGGCGCAGCTGTGCGACGACTGGGGGCTTACCTGGGGCTGCCATTCCAACAACCATTTTGATATTTCCCTGGCGATGTTTACCCACGTCGGCGCCGCCGCGCCGGGTCATCCCACCGCCATCGACACCCACTGGATCTGGCAGGAAGGCGACGCGCGCCTGACCAAAAATCCGCTGCAGATTATTAACGGCAAGATTGCCGTGCCAGACGCGCCGGGACTCGGCGTGGAACTTGACTGGGAGCAGGTGCGCAGAGCCCATGAGGCTTATAAAGCGCTGCCGGGCGGCGCGCGCAACGACGCGGGCCCGATGCAGTACCTGATCCCCGGCTGGACATTCGACCGCAAACGTCCTGTTTTCGGCCGCCACTAATTACAAAAGGATGATGCTATGACGACTTTCTCTTCCACGCCCGTTGTCACCACCATGCAGGTGATCCCGGTTGCCGGCCATGACAGTATGCTGATGAATCTGAGCGGGGCCCACGCCCCGTACTTCACCCGCAATATCGTGATTATTAAAGATAACGCCGGCCATACCGGCGTCGGTGAAATTCCGGGGGGCGAAAAAATTCGCCAGACTCTGGAGGATGCCATTCCGCTGGTGGTGGGCAAAACGCTGGGCGAGTATAAAAACGTGCTCGGCGCGGTGCGCAATCAGTTCGCCGACCGTGACGCCGGCGGCCGCGGCCTGCAGACCTTTGACCTGCGCACCACCATCCACGTGGTGACCGGGATCGAAGCGGCGCTGCTGGACCTGCTGGGCCAGCACCTTGGGGTCAACGTCGCCTCGCTGCTCGGCGATGGGCAACAGCGCAGCGAAGTTGAAATGCTGGGCTACCTGTTCTTTATCGGTAACCGCCACGCCACGCCGCTGGCCTATCAGAGCCAGCCGGATGAACAGTGCGAGTGGTATCGCCTGCGCCATGAAGAGGCAATGACGCCAGATGCGGTGGTCCGCCTTGCGGAAGCGGCCTATGAAAAATATGGTTTCAATGACTTTAAGCTGAAGGGCGGCGTACTGGCCGGTTTTGAAGAAGCTGAAGCGATCAGCGCCCTGGCGAAGCGCTTCCCGAATGCCCGCGTGACCCTCGATCCAAACGGAGCCTGGCTGCTTGAAGAAGCCATTCAGATTGGCAAGCAGCTGAAGGGAGTGCTGGCCTATGCTGAGGATCCGTGCGGCGCTGAGCAGGGCTTCTCCGGCCGCGAAGTGATGGCGGAGTTCCGTCGCGCGACGGGCCTGCCGACCGCCACCAATATGATCGCCACCGACTGGCGGCAGATGGGCCATACGCTCTCCCTGCAGTCGGTGGATATCCCACTGGCGGACCCGCACTTCTGGACCATGCAGGGGTCGGTTCGCGTGGCGCAGATGTGTCATGAGTTCGGCCTGACCTGGGGTTCCCACTCCAATAACCACTTCGACGTGTCGCTGGCGATGTTCACTCACGTCGCGGCTGCGGCGCCGGGCAAGATCACCGCTATCGATACCCACTGGATCTGGCAGGAGGGCAACCAGCGTCTGACCAAACAACCGTTTGAAATTAAAGGCGGAATGGTGCAGGTGCCGAGCACGCCGGGTCTGGGGGTTGAGCTGGATATGGACCGCGTCATGCAGGCAAATGAGCTATATAAGAAACATGGCCTTGGCGCCCGCGACGATGCGATGGCGATGCAGTACCTGATCCCGGGCTGGACCTTTGATAACAAGCGTCCATGCATGGTGCGCTAAAAGGCCGCCGGCCTCTGCGGGGGCCGGCATTGCGCGATAGCGACAGGGGTTAGCTCAAAGTAAGGACTGCAGATGAAAATAGTGATCGCACCGGATTCCTGGAAGGAGAGCCTGACCGCGCTGGAAGTAGCCAGTGCGATAGAGCAAGGCTTTCGCGAGATTTATCCTGACGCGGAATATGTCAGGCTGCCGGTTGCCGACGGTGGGGAAGGGACGGTGGAAGCCATGGTGGCGGCGACCGGCGGGCATCAGGTGCCGCTGACGGTGACCGGGCCGCTGGGGGAGCCGGTAGAGGCATTTTATGGGCTGTCCGGCGATCGCCAGTGCGCCTTTATCGAAATGGCGGCGGCCAGCGGGCTGGAAAGCGTTCCCCCGGCGCAGCGTAACCCGCTGCTGACCACCTCCTGGGGCACCGGGGAGCTGATTCGCCATGCGCTGGACGCTGGCGTGCGGCAGATCATTATTGGCATTGGCGGCAGCGCGACCAATGACGGCGGCGCCGGCATGGCGCAGGCGCTGGGGGCGAAATTGCTGACCGTCGACGGTCAGCAAATCGCGCCAGGTGGCGGTGCGCTGGAGACGCTGGTGCGCATCGATCTTAGCGAGCTTGATCCACGGCTGGCAGATTGTAGGATTGACGTGGCCTGCGATGTCACCAACCCGTTGACCGGCCCGCAGGGCGCCAGCGCGGTATTCGGCCCACAAAAAGGGGCGACGGCGCAGATGATCGACCGGCTTGACAGCGGCCTGCGGCACTATGCCCGGATCATCGCCCGTGATTTAGATTGCGACGTGCTGAGCCTGGAAGGCGGCGGCGCGGCGGGCGGGATGGGCGCGGCGCTGTATGCGTTTTGTGGCGCTCAACTGCGCCCGGGCATTGAGATTGTCACCGATGCGCTGCAGCTGGCGGAGCGGGTGGCGGATGCTGATTTAGTGATCACCGGCGAAGGACGTATCGACAGTCAGACTATCCACGGCAAGGTGCCGGTGGGAGTGGCCCGGGTGGCGAAGCGATTTAACATACCGGTGATCGGGATTGCCGGCAGCCTTACCGCCGATGTCGGCGTCGTGCATCAGCACGGGCTGGATGCGGTATTCAGCGTGTTGTACACCATCTGCACGCTGGATGAAGCGCTGGCCAATGCCGCCGCCAACCTGCGGATGACGGCGCGAAACGTCGCCGCGGTTTTGCAGATGGGCGGTAAGCTGTAATGGAGGTATCCCGGCTGGCGCGGCCTCCCGGGAATGTCTAAGCGATGTTGAAGTCGCCAGCACCGGCAGTTTCCGCAGCGCAAGCGGGTAAATTAACGGCAGGCTGCACGGACCGTAGGCCGGGCAAGGCGTCGCCGCCGCCCGGCATAAAAGCGGCTCCGTGCCCGCTCTCCTTACCCGGCGGCGCGATGCCTGGCGAGCCGGGTGAAGGAACCGTAGGCCGGGCAAGGCGTCGCCGCCGCCCGGCACAAAAGCGGCTCCGTGCCCGCTCTCCTTGCCCGGCGGCGCGATGCCTGGCGAGCCGGGTGCAGGCCGGGAAGCCCTGTGGTTTTAGCCCCCCATCCGGCAGGCTTCGCGCGCCACGTTATCCATCTCATCCAACAGCTCAAGCAGCTCCGGCTCCAGATCCTCGGCGGCGGTGCCTGCGCGCAGCTGGCTCTCCAGAGTGTGGCAGAGCTTTTTCAGCCGCGGCACGCCGCTGTAGCTGCAGCTGCCGTGCAGTTTGTGGATCAGATCCACCAGCCCTTCCGGCTGCTCGCCGACCAGTTGCTCTTCCACTTTGTTACGCACCTCCGGCATAAAAGCGATCAGCATCTGCAGCATCTCCCTCGCCAGATCTGGCTTCATCGCCGCCTGACGCAGCGCCAGCTGCCAGTCGAGCGTCTGGTTATGGTCGATGACCGGCTCTGCGGGCGGTATCGCCGCCGGGGCGATGCTGTGTACGCCAGGCTGATAGCGCAGCAGCAGGGCGTGCAGTTTCTCTTCTTCGATCGGCTTCGCCAGATAGTCGTTCATGCCGGCGCTCAGTAGCTTCTCGCGCTGGCCCTCCAGGGCGTGCGCGGTGACGGCGATAACCGGCGTTTGCTGGTGATGCGGCAAATGATGGATAAGCTCACAGGCGCGGATGCCGTCCATATCCGGCATCTGAATATCCATCAGGATCAGATCCATCTGCAGTTGCTTGGCCTTGTCCACCGCCTGCTGGCCGCTGTCGCAGAGGATCACCTGCTGCACAAGGTCATCCAGCAGGGCGCCAATGAGCTTCAGATTTGCCGGGTTGTCGTCGACGGCCATCACGGTCATCGGCAGCTTATGGCTGTCGGCCTGGGTCAACGGCGCGGAGGCCGTCGCATGATGGGTGGCCACCAGCGCCGGCAGCAGACGGGTGGTGGTGAGCGGTTTCAACAGGCAGGCGGCGATGCCATCGCGCTTCAGGGCTTCGGCGCTGACCTGGGCATGACATGGCAGAGCCAGCAGTACGTTATCTGACATCGCGCAGGCTTTGGCTAATTTTTCCCGGTGCGGCGACAAATCGCGCATTGAGACCGGAATACCGACCAGCAGAATGTCGTACTGGGCTTCCGCCAGCGAAGAGAAGGTGGGGCTGTAAATCACCTCCAGCGGCGTGGCGGCCAGCATCTCCAGCGTGCACTGCGCCGCCGTCGCGTTGGCTTCCACATAGGCCAGACGCTTGCCCGCCAGCCCGTCGGTATTCAGCGTATCCGGAATGGCGTTCGGGTTGAGATCGAGGCTGATATGGAACCAGAAGGTGGAGCCGCGGTTTGGCTGACTGTGGAACGAGATATCGCCGCCCATCTCCTTAACCAGACGCTGGGTGATCACCAGCCCGAGCCCGGTGCCGCCGTGGCGGCGTGAAATACTGGCATCGGCCTGACGGAAGGCCTGGAACAGCCGGGACTGGTCGCGCTCGGGGATGCCGATGCCGGTATCGTGGATCTGAATTTCGATCTGCACCCGCGAATTACTGATGGCCCGCTGCTCCACCAGCACATCGATATTACCGTGCTCGGTAAATTTGATGGCGTTGCCTACGAGGTTGGTCACAATCTGCTGCAGACGCAGCGGGTCGCCGATGACGTTATCCGGCACGTTGTTCTTAATGTTCAGCGTCAGCTCGAGCCCTTTATCGTGCGCGGAATGCGCCAGCAGGGTGACCACCTCATCAAGCGAGGTGCGCAGCAGGAACGGAATGCTCTCCAGGATCAGCTTCCCGGCTTCCAGCTTGGAAAAGTCGAGCACGTCGTTGATGATCGCCAACAGATTATTGGCCGAGCGTTCGATGGTGGTCAGGTGGTCGCGCTGCGTGGCGTTGAGATCGGTTTTCAACGTCAGACGAGTAAAGCCGATCACCCCATTGAGCGGGGTGCGCAGTTCGTGGGACATATTGGCCAGGAATTCAGACTTAATGCGCGCCGCCTCCTGGGCGCGCTTTTTCGCCAGGTCCAGCTCGACGTTCTGAATCTCCATCTGCTCAAGGGTTTCCCGCAGATCGGAGGTCGCCTGGTCGACGTTGTGCTGCATCTCCTCATGGTACGCCGCCAGCGACATGGCCATCGAGTTAATGCCGTTTTTCAGCATATCCAGTTCGCCGAGCATAAAGCCCTCGACGCGGCTGTCCAGCTGTCCGCGGCGGATGCGGTCGACGGTGTTGACCATATTGCGGATAGGGCCGGTGACGTCGCGCATCAGGCGCCAGCCGAAGATCAGCGCGATGCCGATGCAGAACAGCATCATCACGCTGGAGATAAAAATCTCTTTGTACTGCTGGAGGCGCACCGATTTCAGATCCAGCTCCAGCGCGACGTAGCCCAGCATATTGCCCGGCATTTTGGCATCGGATTCAGGGGATTCATCCGGCGAATAACTTTCCGAGACGATCGGCGTGCGCAGGATCATCATGTCGCCGTCGCGGATGACGCTGAGACGACGGGGAAACGCTTCGCCCTTCGGGATCTGCAGGTCGCTGGGGTTGAGCTGGTAATTGGAGGTGACAAACAAGCGGTTATGCGAATCGTACACCGAGATGGCCCGCACGATCTCCGAGTGGCGACGATGCAGAACGCTGATCAACTGGCCGATAGATTCGCGGTTTTGCAGATTCATGCCATATTCGCTGGAGACCGCCAGCGGCTCAATAATGCTGGTGCCGGCGTCTTCCAGCTGACGTTGCAGGTCGTTATAACGGTGAGCGACAAAGAAAACACTGAGCAACAGCCCTATCAGGACGGTTGGCGCCAGAATCAGAATCATCATGCGAGCACGCAGGCTGTAGTTGGTCATGTGGTTCCATTATGGGAGAATATAGACATCATCGTTCGGTGCGCGTCGGTGCGCCTCGCGGCGCTGCCGCTCTGAACGAGCTCGTTTTATTTGATTGAGACAACTCTCTACGATGGCGCAATTCTACTCTGCAAAACGGCGTGTGACGACGCGCCAGATCATAACCGTTACAGTCAACGACCTCGATCCCTTTGGCCAGGGCGTGGCCCGCCACCAGGGGAAAGCGCTGTTCGTCGGCGGCGTGCTGCCGCAGGAGCAGGCAGAGGTGGTGCTGGTGGAAGACAAAAAGCAGTACGCCCGCGCCCAGGTGAAACGCCGTCTGACCGACAGCCCGCAGCGCCAGGCGCCGCGCTGCCCCCATTTTGGCGTTTGCGGCGGCTGCCAACAGCAGCATGCCAGCATCACGCTTCAGCAGCAAAGTAAACGCGCCGCGCTGGCGCGCCTGATGAAGCGCGAGGTGGATGAGATCATCGCCGGCGAGCCGTGGGGCTATCGCCGGCGCGCGCGCTTAAGCTTGAATTATCAGCCAAAGACCCAACAATTGCAGATGGGTTTTCGTCAGGCCAGCGATAAAGCGATCGTCGATGTGGTGCAGTGCCCTGTTTTGGTGCCCCAGCTTGAGGCGCTGCTGCCCGCCGTGCGCGAGTGCTTAAGCGCGCTGAGCGCATTACGCCATCTTGGCCACGTCGAGCTGGTGCTGGCGGACAACGGCCCACTGATGGTGCTGCGCCATACCGCTGCGCTGCCGGCGGCTGACCGGGAAAAACTGGAACGTTTTTCGCAAACTCACGGTCTTTCCCTGTACCTCGCGCCGCAAAGCGAGATACTGGAACATATTCACGGCGAAGCGCCATGGTATACCTCAGACGGATTACGCTTAGTGTTCAGTCCGCGGGATTTTATCCAGGTCAACGACGGCGTGAATCAGCAGATGGTGCGTACCGCGCTGGCGTGGCTGGATCTGCAGCCGGAGGACCGGGTGCTGGATCTGTTCTGCGGGATGGGCAATTTTACCCTGCCGCTGGCGACTCGCGCCGCCCACGTGGTTGGGGTGGAAGGGGTGCCGGCGCTGGTGGAGAAGGGGCGGGAAAATGCCGCCCTCAATGGTTTATCAAATGTCACCTTCTTCCATGAAAATCTGGAAGAGGATGTCACCCGCCAGGCCTGGGCGAAGCATGGCTTTGATAAAGTGCTGCTGGACCCGGCCCGCGCCGGCGCGCCGGGCGTGATGCCGCATATTATAAAACTGGCGCCGCGGCGGGTGGTGTATGTTTCCTGCAACCCGGCGACGCTGGCGCGAGACAGCGAAACCCTGTTGCAGGCTGGATATCAGATTCAACGCCTGGCGATGCTGGATATGTTCCCGCATACCGGTCATCTGGAATCAATAGTGTTGTTTGAGCGCAGGCTTACATAAGGTCATTCACAACGTCGCAGAAGAGCCGCCCCGGCCATCAATGCTGACGCGACCTGCAGGATGACATGTAGAAAGTTGAGGCTTGCCGACTTCGGCAGGCCGGTCCCTTAAGGAGAGGACAATGGTTGCGGTAAGAAGTGCACATCTTAATAAAGCTGGTGAATTTGACCCGAAGAAATGGATCGCGAGTCTGGGGATTTCCAGCCAGCAGTCGTGTGAGCGCTTAGCCGAAACCTGGGATTATTGTCGCGAAAAAACGCAAGGACACCCGCTGGCGGACCTGCTGCTGTGGCGGGGCGTCGAAATGGTGGAGATCCTGTCCACCCTGAGTATGGATATCGATACCCTGCGCGCGGCGCTGCTGTTCCCGCTGGCCGATGGCGAAGTCGTCAGCGAAGAGGTCATGCAGGAGAGCGTGGGTAAATCGGTCGTGACCCTGATTCACGGGGTACGGGACATGGCCGCCATCCGTCAGCTGAAAGCCACTCATACCGACTCGGTATCTTCCGAGCAGGTGGATAACATTCGCCGCATGCTGCTGGCGATGGTTGACGATTTCCGCTGCGTGGTTATCAAGCTTGCCGAACGTATCGCGCATCTGCGCGAGGTCAAGGACGCGCCGGAAGATGAGCGGGTGCTGGCGGCGAAAGAGTGCACCAATATCTATGCTCCCCTGGCTAACCGCTTAGGTATCGGCCAGCTGAAGTGGGAGCTGGAAGATTACTGCTTCCGCTACCTGCACCCGGCAGAGTACAAGCGCATTGCCAAACTGCTCCACGAACGCCGTATCGACCGCGAGCATTATATCGACGAGTTCGTCGGCCACCTGCGGGCAGAAATGAAAGCCGAAGGGGTCAAGGCCGAGGTCTATGGTCGGCCGAAGCATATCTACAGCATCTGGCGCAAAATGCAGAAAAAACACCTCGCCTTTGACGAGCTGTTTGACGTACGCGCGGTGCGCATCGTGGCCGAGCGGTTGCAGGATTGTTATGCCGCGCTGGGGATCGTTCATACCCACTACCGTCACCTGCCGGATGAGTTCGATGACTATGTGGCCAACCCGAAACCCAACGGCTACCAGTCTATCCATACCGTGGTGCTGGGGCCGAGCGGCAAGACCGTGGAGATTCAAATCCGCACCCGGCAGATGCATGAAGACGCCGAGCTGGGCGTGGCCGCGCACTGGAAGTACAAAGAGGGCGCGGGAGCGGGGACCAGCGGCGGCCGCGGCTATGAGGACCGTATCGCCTGGCTGCGCAAGCTGATTGCCTGGCAGGAAGAGATGGCCGACTCCGGCGAAATGCTCGACGAAGTGCGCAGCCAGGTCTTTGACGACCGGGTGTATGTCTTTACGCCGAAAGGCGACGTGGTGGACCTGCCGGCGGGGTCGACGCCGCTCGATTTTGCCTACCATATCCACAGCGACGTCGGTCATCGCTGCATCGGCGCCAAAATTGGCGGCCGCATCGTGCCGTTCACCTATCAGCTGCAGATGGGCGATCAGATCGAAATCATTACCCAGAAGCAGCCGAACCCGAGCCGCGACTGGCTCAACCCTAACCTCGGCTATGTCACCACCAGCCGCGGACGCTCCAAAATTCACGCCTGGTTCCGTAAGCAGGACCGCGACAAGAACATTCTTGCCGGCCGACAGATCCTTGACGACGAGCTGGAGCATCTGGGCATCAGCCTGAAGGATGCGGAAAAGCACCTGCTGCCGCGCTACAACTTCAACGAGCTCGATGAACTGCTGGCGGCCATCGGCGGCGGCGATATCCGTCTCAACCAGATGGTCAACTTCCTGCAGGCGCAGTTCAATAAACCGAGCGCCGCCGAGCAGGATGCGGCAGCGCTGAAGCAGTTGCAGCAGAAAACCTATGCTCCGCAGAACCGCACCAAGGACAATGGCCGGGTGGTGGTGGAAGGGGTTGGCAATCTGATGCACCATATTGCCCGCTGCTGCCAGCCGATCCCGGGCGATGAGATCGTCGGCTTTATCACCCAGGGGCGCGGGATTTCCGTGCATCGCGCCGACTGCGATCAGCTCGCTGAACTGCAGTCGCATGCCCCGGAGCGCATCGTCGATGCGGTATGGGGCGAAAGCTACTCGGCCGGATATTCGCTGGTGGTCAGGGTGGAGGCGAACGATCGCAGCGGGTTACTGCGCGATATCACCACCATCCTCGCCAATGAGAAGGTGAACGTGCTGGGCGTTGCCAGCCGCAGCGATACCCGTCAGCAGCTGGCCACCATCGATATGACCATCGAGATTTACAACCTGCAGGTGCTGGGCCGGGTGCTCGGTAAGCTGAACCAGGTGCCTGATGTCATTGACGCGCGCCGTCTGCACGGCGGTTAATTCGTCTCCAGGCCGGATAAGGCGAAGCCGCCATCCGGCAATTTCGCCACGTCGGATAAGGTCGAAACGCCTTATCCGGCCGACTATTTTTTACATTTCCAGGATTGTCACATGACCCAAATCGACCGCTTGCTCGGCATCATGCGCCGCCTGCGCGACCCGGAAAACGGCTGCCCGTGGGATAAAGAGCAGACCTTTGCCACCATCGCCCCCTATACCCTCGAAGAAACCTATGAAGTGCTGGACGCCATTTCGCGAGAGGATTTTGACGACCTGCGCGGTGAGCTGGGCGATCTGCTGTTCCAGGTGGTGTTCTATGCGCAGATGGCGCAGGAAGAGGGACGTTTTAACTTTGACGATATCTGCGCCGCCATCAGCGACAAGCTGGAGCGCCGCCATCCCCATATCTTCGCTGATGCCACCGCGGGAAACAGCAGCGAAGTCCTGGCCCGCTGGGAGCAGATCAAAAGCGCGGAGCGGGCGGAAAAAGCCCAGCACTCGGCGCTGGACGACATTCCGCATAGCCTGCCGGCGCTGATGCGCGCACATAAAATCCAGCGTCGCTGCTCGGCGGTCGGTTTTGACTGGACCTCGCTGGGCCCGGTGCTCGACAAGGTGCACGAAGAAATTGATGAAGTGATGCATGAAGCGCAGCAGGCGGTGGTGGATGAAGCGAAACTGGAAGAGGAAGTGGGCGATCTGCTGTTCGCCACGGTGAATTTATCCCGCCATTTAGGGGTCAAAGCCGAGGTGGCGCTGCAGAAGGCGAACCTCAAATTCGAGCGCCGCTTCCGCGAAGTCGAGCGCATTGTCGCTGCCCGCGGCCTGGAAATGACCGGCGTCGACCTCGATACCATGGAAGAAGTATGGCAACAGGTAAAACGCCAGGAAACTGATCTCTAACGAGTTTTCGTGATCAAGCGCGATTTGTGTGATTTTATAAATAACAAGCGCTTGATTTACGTCAAAAACATTTCGCCAAAAGCGTCTATTTTCTCTTTCCGTTATGTCGTTGAAACACCATGTAGCCTGCCTCTTCGAGTTGTTCGGGTCGCAACACAGGTGCAACTTGAAGAACGAAGGGGAGGGGAAGAATGAAAGTTTGTGGCGTCACGCATGTTCGGGTATACTACTTTCCCGTCCTGGTTATTCCATCGTTTTACCCTAACTTCTCAGGTTCAGCATGACAACGAACTATATTTTTGTGACCGGCGGGGTCGTATCCTCTCTGGGTAAAGGCATTGCCGCAGCCTCCCTGGCAGCCATTCTTGAAGCCCGTGGTCTCAACGTGACCATCATGAAACTGGATCCGTATATCAACGTCGATCCGGGCACCATGAGCCCAATCCAGCATGGGGAAGTGTTCGTTACTGAAGACGGCGCAGAAACCGATCTGGACCTGGGCCACTACGAGCGTTTCATCCGTACCAAGATGACTCGCCGCAACAACTTCACCACCGGCCGTATCTACTCTGACGTGCTGCGCAAAGAGCGCCGTGGCGACTACCTGGGCGCGACCGTTCAGGTTATTCCGCACATCACCAACGCTATCAAAGAGCGTGTGCTGGCGGGCGGCGAAGGCCATGACGTGGTGCTGGTGGAGATTGGCGGTACCGTCGGCGATATCGAATCCCTGCCGTTCCTCGAAGCCATTCGTCAGATGGCGGTAGAGATTGGCCGCGAGCATACCCTGTTTATGCACCTGACTCTGGTGCCGTACATGGCCGCCGCGGGCGAAGTCAAAACCAAACCGACTCAGCACTCCGTGAAAGAGCTGCTCTCCATCGGTATTCAGCCTGACATCCTGATCTGCCGCTCCGATCGCGCTGTTCCGGCCAACGAACGGGCGAAAATTGCTTTGTTCTGTAACGTTCCGGAAAAGGCTGTTATTTCTCTGAAAGACGTCGATTCCATTTATAAAATTCCAGGCCTGTTGAAATCTCAGGGGCTGGACGATTATATTTGTAAACGATTCAGCTTAACTTGTCCGGAAGCAAACCTGGCCGAATGGGAACAGGTAATCTATGAAGAAGCCAATCCGGCAGGCGAAGTCACCATCGGTATGGTCGGTAAGTACATTGAACTGCCGGACGCCTACAAGTCGGTGATTGAAGCGCTGAAACACGGTGGTCTGAAAAACCGCGTTACCGTCAACATCAAGCTGATCGATTCGCAGGATGTGGAAACGCGCGGCGTCGAAATCCTCAAGGATTTAGATGCTATCCTTATCCCGGGCGGCTTCGGCTACCGTGGTGTGGAAGGTAAGATCGCCACCGCGCGCTATGCGCGTGAGAACAATATTCCTTATCTGGGCATTTGCCTGGGTATGCAGGTTGCGCTGATTGAGTTCGCGCGCAACGTAGCGGGTATGGAAAACGCCAACTCGACGGAATTTGTGCCAGACTGTAAATACCCGGTTGTGGCCCTGATTACCGAATGGCGTGACGAAGATGGCAACGTCGAAGTCCGCTCCGAGAAGAGCGATCTGGGCGGCACCATGCGCCTGGGCGCGCAGCAGTGCCAGCTGGATGATGATTCTCTGGTACGCCAGCTGTACGGCGAGCCGACCATCACCGAGCGCCATCGTCACCGCTACGAAGTCAACAACATGTTGTTGAAACCGATTGAAGCTGCCGGTCTGCGCGTTGCGGGCCGTTCCGGGGATGATCAGTTGGTCGAGATCATCGAAGTGCCGAACCATCCGTGGTTTGTGGCCTGCCAGTTCCACCCGGAGTTTACTTCGACGCCGCGTGATGGACACCCGCTGTTTGCCGGCTTTGTGAAAGCCGCCAGCGAGTACCAGAAACGCCAGGCGAAGTAAAAAGAGTTAGAACGGCAATGCACCCATCCGGGTGCATTGTTTGTCTGGAGTTTTAGTTTAACTTGTACTGAGGAAAACCTAATGTCCAAAATCGTTAAAGTCATCGGTCGTGAAATCATCGACTCCCGTGGTAACCCGACTGTTGAAGCCGAAGTACACCTGGAAGGTGGTTTCGTCGGTATGGCAGCTGCTCCGTCAGGTGCTTCTACTGGTTCCCGCGAAGCGCTGGAACTGCGCGATGGCGACAAATCCCGTTTCCTGGGTAAAGGCGTAACCAAAGCTGTTGCTGCGGTAAACGGCCCGATCGCTCAGGCAATCCTGGGCAAAGATGCCAAAGATCAGGCTGGCATCGACAAGATCATGATCGACCTGGACGGTACTGAAAACAAATCTAACTTCGGTGCGAACGCAATCCTGGCCGTTTCTCTGGCGAACGCCAAAGCAGCAGCTGCCTCCAAAGGCCTGCCGCTGTACGCGCACATCGCTGAACTGAACGGCACTCCGGGCAAATACTCCATGCCGGTTCCGATGATGAACATCATCAACGGCGGTGAGCACGCTGACAACAACGTCGACATCCAGGAATTCATGATTCAGCCGGTTGGCGCGCCGACCCTGAAAGAAGCAGTACGCATGGGTTCTGAAGTGTTCCATCACCTGGCGAAAGTGCTGAAGTCCAAAGGCATGAACACTGCCGTTGGTGACGAAGGCGGCTACGCGCCGAACCTGGGTTCCAACGCCGAAGCGCTGGCTGTTATCGCTGAAGCGGTTAAAGCTGCAGGCTACGAGCTGGGCAAAGACATCACCCTGGCGATGGACTGCGCAGCGTCTGAATTCTACAAAGACGGTAAATACGTTCTGGCCGGCGAAGGCAACAAAGCGTTCACCTCTGAAGAGTTCACTCACTTCCTGGAAGAGCTGACCAAACAGTACCCGATCGTCTCCATCGAAGATGGCCTGGACGAATCTGACTGGGAAGGTTTCGCTTACCAGACCAAAGTACTGGGCGACAAAATCCAGCTGGTTGGTGACGACCTGTTCGTAACCAACACCAAGATCCTGAAAGAAGGCATCGAAAAAGGCATCGCTAACTCCATCCTGATCAAATTCAACCAGATCGGTTCTCTGACCGAAACTCTGGCGGCTATCAAGATGGCGAAAGACGCTGGCTACACCGCTGTCATCTCTCACCGTTCTGGCGAAACTGAAGACGCGACCATTGCCGACCTGGCTGTGGGTACCGCTGCAGGCCAGATCAAAACTGGTTCTATGAGCCGTTCTGACCGCGTTGCTAAATACAACCAGCTGATTCGTATCGAAGAAGCGCTGGGTGAGCAAGCGCCGTTCAACGGTCGTAAAGAGATCAAAGGCCAGGCTTAATCCTGTCTTTGTGAAATAACCATGCCAGCCTTCGGGCTGGCATTTTTTTTATGCCTGCGGCTATTATTTAAAGTCGACGGCCATTTGCTGAGGGATCGACAGCCCGCGAGTGGTTTCCACGCAGCGGTCGATGTAATCGGTAAAGCGCGGCGGTTTTGGCATCCCCATGCTCAGCAGCTTGTCGTTGCTAAAGCGCACGTTCAGCGTGGCGAACGCGCCATATAAACGCATCGCTTTCAGCATCAGTCGCTCATTGCATGGCCCAAAAATTCCTTTCAGTTCGCGACGCATTTTGACCAGCGTTTCATAGCTCACCTGGGCGTACTTGTCTCCCACCGGCGCCTGCTCCAGCGCCAGGGCCATCGCCCGGTCGATTTCGGCAAACTTCACGCTGTTCTCCTCGCCGGCAGAGATATGCACCACCTCGCCGCGGGCCAGCGGCTGGTTAAGCAGCATCAGCAGGGCATCGGCGCAGTAGTCCACCGGAATAACATCGATCCGATCCTCCATCGCGCACATAAATTTCTGCAGCATCAGCCCCATGCTGAACACCCAGAAAATACTGCTGGAAGGCCGGCAGCCATGATGGGTATGGCCCACCACAATAGAAGGGCGGGCAATGACCAGCGGTAGCGTAGGGCAGTGCTGCTGCATCAGTTGCTCGATGGCCGATTTCGAGTGGGTATATTCCACCAGATGCTCGGCGCGCTGCCGAAACTCCGCGCTCTCGGCGACCAGCGAATCCGGCTCCGGTGAGCAGGACATTGCGGTGCCGACGTGCAGAAAACGCTGCAGACCCGCCACCTGCGCCATCCGTTGCGCCAGACGCAGCGTACCCGCAACGTTAACCTTCCAGATGAGCGGGTTGCTGCCAAACGAGGCGACAGCGGCGCAGTTGAGGACATGGGTGACTTGCTCAAGCCGCGGGTCGTTAAGAAAATGCTCCGGAGAGGCGAGATCGCCCAGCAGGATCTGCTGCGGGCGCAGCATCGCCAGTTTCTCCTCGGCGATGTTGAACTTACGCATGTTCTCCTTGACCCGCTCCAGGCCTGCGTCGGGACTGTCGGCACGCACCAGCAGCAGCAGATCTAACTGGCTATCCTGATGGAGTATTTTCTCTAACGCCGCGCCGCCCAGAAAACCGGTGACGCCGGTAATGAATAATGTGGTCATAAACGCTATCTCATTATGGTTGGTCTGCGGGATTCTAGGAGGGACAAAGTAAACGACGATTAAATAAAAAATGGCGGGCAACAGGACTTTATTAAGAGGGGCTTAAGCTTATTTTCGGCGGTGGATTGGATTCGACTCTCAGACCAGATAAATAATTCACTCTTTCATGTATCAGTTTGTACACTGCTGTATTTAAAGGTATTTTTGTGTTTATACTGACATTTAATATATTCTGGTTTATAACGCGAAAAACATCTTCTGTTACATCTTTCTTTACGGTGGCATGGCGCGCCGTTTATTTTAATCCTTACCACACTAATGAAATAAACGAAAACAGAGGCATGCTTCTAATTAACAATGAATAACCTCCGGGGAGAGTAAGCGACGCCGTGAGGGAAAAAACGATCGCAGCGCAGGACAAGACCTGGACAGTGAAATCTGCGATAATAAGCGTTTATCACCCTAAACAGAGATGACTATGCAGTACCCGATTAACGAGATGTTCCAGACCCTGCAAGGCGAGGGTTACTTCACCGGCGTGCCTGCCATTTTTATTCGTCTGCAGGGATGCCCGGTAGGATGCGCGTGGTGTGACACCAAGCATACCTGGGACAAACTGGCCGATCGGGAAGTGTCGTTGTTCAGCATCCTGGCGAAAACCAAAGAGAGCGATAAGTGGGGGCCGGCAAGCAGTGAAGATCTGCTGGCGATTATCGGTCGTCAGGGGTGGACTGCCCGCCACGTGGTCATTACCGGCGGTGAGCCCTGCATTCATGATTTAACGCCGTTAACCTCGCTGCTGGAGCAAAACGGCTTTAGCTGCCAGATTGAAACCAGCGGCACTCACGAAGTTCGCTGTACGCCTCATACCTGGGTGACGGTATCGCCGAAGGTGAATATGCGCGGCGGGTATGACGTGCTGTCTCAGGCCCTGCAGCGGGCGGATGAGATCAAACATCCGGTAGGGCGCGTCCGCGACATCGAAGCGCTGGACGAGCTGCTGGAAACGCTGAGCGATGACAAACCGCGGATCATCGCCCTGCAGCCAATCAGCCAGAAAGAAGACGCGACGCGCCTGTGTATCGACACCTGCATCGCCCGTAACTGGCGCCTGTCCATGCAGACGCATAAATATCTGAATATCGCCTGATAAAAAAGCCCGGCAGCGTACTGACCGGGCTTTTTTTCGCTTACTCGCCGCGATAGACGCAGCCGGCGGTGCAGGTCTCTTTCACCATCACCGCGCTCAGCAGCGGTACCCGCGGTTTCATCTCATCCCAGATCCATTTGGCCAGCACTTCGCTGGTAGGGTTTTCCAGACCGGGGATATTGTTCAGATAATAGTGGTCCAGGCGATTGTAGGTCGGCTTGAAGGCAGCCTTCAGCTCGGCAAAATCCATGATCCACCCGGTATGGGGATCGACTTCACCGGTTATCTCCAGACGCACCATAAAGGAGTGGCCATGCAGGCGACCGCATTTGTGTCCTTCCGGGACGTGCGGCAGGTGGTGGGCGGCTTCGAAGGTGAAATCTTTAAACAGCGTGGTGGACATCATTGACTCTCAACAGGACGAAAAAAACCGCCGTAGGGTACCGGAAAGTACATTTTTTCGCATTAACTAAAACGGCCCTGAACAGAAAATCGACACATTTATCTGGGTTAAGTGAATTAAGTTGTGATATTTCAAATAGTTATTTAATCGATTTTGTTGTTAATAACTACAACTAAAACAGGTTAGTCCATTTGGTTATTTATTATTTCCATCCCTTCTTTAATTGTTACTATGCCCGCCGTTAACCTTCTATTCTCTTCTGTTTTTGTCGCGCTGACAGGTGCGAATAACAGCTTTGCTTACTGGAACAAACGACGCATGACGACACAGGCCCCACCTTCCAACTTGCTGCCGCTCAACCCGGAGCAACTGGCGCGCCTTCAGGCGGCCACCACTGACTTCACGCCCACTCAGCTCGCCTGGGTGTCTGGCTATTTCTGGGGCGTGCTGAATCAGCAGTCCGGCGCGGCAGCCGCCGTTCCCGCCCCGGCCGCCGAGGTCCCGACGATCACGCTGATTTCCGCCTCGCAAACCGGCAACGCTCGCCGCGTCGCCGAAGCGCTGCGCGACGATCTGCTGGCGGCGAAGCTGAACGTGAAGCTGGTGAATGCAGGCGATTATAAATTCAAACAAATTGCTGCTGAAAAACTGCTGGTGGTCGTGACCTCCACCCAGGGGGAAGGTGAGCCGCCGGAAGAAGCGGTCGCATTGCATAAGTTCCTGTTCTCGAAGAAAGCGCCGAAGCTGGACGGGACCGCATTCGCCGTCTTTGGCCTCGGCGATACCTCTTATGAATTCTTCTGCCAGTCCGGCAAAGATTTCGACAGCAAGCTGGCCGAACTTGGCGCGGAACGCCTGCTCGATCGCGTCGACGCCGACGTTGAATATCAGGCCGCGGCCGCTGAATGGCGCGCGCGCGTCGTTGAGGTGCTGAAGGCCCGTGCGCCGGTCGCCGCGCCCGCTCAGCTGTCCGCCAGCGGCGCAGTGAACGACATTCACACCAGTCCCTACACCAAAGAGGCTCCGCTGACGGCGACCCTGTCGGTCAACCAGAAAATCACCGGCCGCGATTCAGAAAAAGATGTACGCCATATCGAAATTGACCTCGGTGATTCCGGTCTGCGCTATCAGCCGGGCGACGCCCTGGGCGTCTGGTATCAAAACGATCCTCAGCTGGTGAAAGAGCTGGTGGAGCTGCTGTGGCTGAAAGGCGACGAGCCGGTGACCGTCGAGGGCAAAACCCTGCCGCTGGCGGAAGCCCTGCAGTGGCATTTTGAGCTGACGGTTAACACCGCGACTATCGTCGAAAACTACGCCACCCTGACCCGCAGCGAATCGCTGCTGCCGCTGGTGGGCGATAAAGCTCAACTGCAGCAGTATGCCGCCGCGACGCCAATCGTCGATATGGTCCGTTTCTCCCCCGCGCAGCTGGACGCCGAGGCGTTAATCGGTCTGCTGCGCCCGCTGACGCCGCGTCTGTACTCTATTGCCTCCTCGCAGGCGGAAGTGGAGAGCGAAGTGCATGTCACCGTGGGCGTGGTGCGCTATGACATCGAAGGCCGCGCCCGGGCTGGCGGCGCCTCCAGCTTCCTCGCCGACCGCGTGGAAGAGGATGGCGAAGTCCGCGTCTTTATCGAGCACAACGACAACTTCCGTCTGCCGGCTAACCCGGAGACGCCGGTGATCATGATTGGCCCGGGCACCGGTATTGCGCCGTTCCGCGCCTTCATGCAGCAGCGCGCAGCGGACGGGGCGCCAGGTAAGAACTGGTTGTTCTTCGGCAACCCGCACTTCACCGAAGATTTCCTCTATCAGGTGGAGTGGCAGAGCTATGTGAAAGAGGGTCTGCTGACCCGTATCGATCTGGCCTGGTCCCGCGATCAACAACAAAAAATCTATGTGCAGGACAAACTGCGTGAGCAGGGGGCTGAGCTGTGGCGCTGGATCAATGATGGCGCCCACATTTATGTCTGCGGCGACGCCAATCGTATGGCGAAAGACGTGGAACAGACTTTACTGGAAGTGATTGCCGAATACGGCGCGATGGACGCCGAAGCGGCGGACGAATTTTTAAGTGAGCTGCGCGTTGAGCGCCGTTATCAGCGAGATGTCTACTAATGAGCGAAAAACATCCGGGGCCTTTAGTGGTCGAAGGTAAACTGACCGATGCCGAGCGTATGAAGCTCGAGAGCAACTACCTGCGCGGCACCATTGCGGAAGATTTAAACGACGGTCTGACCGGCGGTTTTAAAGGTGATAACTTCCTGCTGATCCGTTTCCACGGTATGTACCAGCAGGACGATCGCGATATCCGCGCGGAGCGCGCCGCTCAGAAGCTGGAGCCGCGTCATGCGATGCTCCTGCGCTGCCGTCTGCCGGGCGGGGTGATCACCACCACCCAGTGGAAGGCGATCGATAAGTTTGCCGCCGAGAACACCATTTACGGCAGTATTCGCCTGACCAACCGGCAGACTTTCCAGTTTCACGGCATTCTGAAAAAGAACGTCAAGCCGGTGCATCAGATGCTGCACTCGGTGGGGCTGGACGCGCTGGCCACCGCCAACGATATGAACCGTAACGTGCTGTGCACCTCCAACCCGTACGAATCGCAGCTGCACGCTGAGGCCTACGAGTGGGCGAAAAAGATCTCCGAGCATCTGCTGCCGCGCACCCGCGCCTATGCCGAGATCTGGCTGGATCAGAAAAAGGTCGCCACCACTGACGAAGAACCGATCCTCGGTCAGACCTATCTGCCGCGTAAGTTTAAAACCACGGTGGTGATCCCGCCGCAGAACGATATCGATCTGCACGCCAACGACATGAACTTTGTGGCGATCGCCGAAAACGGCAAGCTGGTGGGCTTTAACCTGCTGGTGGGCGGCGGTCTTTCTATCGAACACGGTAACAAAAAAACCTACGCCCGCACGGCGAGCGAATTCGGTTATCTGCCGCTGGAGCATACTCTGGCGGTGGCGGAAGCGGTCGTGACTACCCAGCGCGACTGGGGTAACCGTACCGACCGTAAGAATGCGAAAACCAAGTACACCCTTGAGCGCGTTGGCGTTGAAACCTTTAAGGCGGAAGTGGAGCGCCGGGCAGGCATTAAGTTTGAGCCGATCCGCCCGTACGAATTCACCGGCCGCGGCGACCGCATCGGCTGGGTGAAGGGGATTGATGATAAATGGCACCTGACGCTGTTTATTGAAAACGGCCGCATTCTGGATTATCCGGGGCGCCCGCTGAAAACCGGTCTGCTGGAGATTGCTAAGATCCATCAGGGCGAATTCCGCATCACCGCCAATCAGAACCTGATCGTCGCCAGCGTACCGGAAGATCAGAAGGCGCGGATCGAGAAGCTGGCGCGGGATCATGGTCTGATGAATGCCGTCACCCCGCAGCGCGAAAACTCAATGGCCTGCGTCTCCTTCCCGACCTGCCCGCTGGCGATGGCGGAAGCCGAGCGTTTCCTGCCGTCGTTTATCGACAAGGTGGAAGGGGTGATGAGCAAGCATGGCGTGAGCGATGAGCATATCGTCACCCGCGTCACCGGCTGTCCGAACGGCTGCGGCCGCGCGATGCTGGCGGAAGTGGGGCTGGTGGGGAAAGCGCCAGGCCGCTATAACCTGCACATCGGCGGTAACCGCAGCGGCACCCGCATCCCGCGGATGTACCGTGAGAACATTACCGAGTCGGAAATTCTCGACTCGCTAGACCAACTGGTAGGGCGCTGGGCGAAAGAGCGCGAAGCGGGTGAAGGCTTCGGCGACTTTACGGTGCGTGCGGGCATCATTCGCCCGGTGCTCGATCCAGCCCGCGATTTCTGGGAGTAACATCCTGGTGCCCGGTGGCGCGTAGCGATCCGGGCCTGTAAAACCCGTAGGCCGGGCAATCGCAGTGCCGCCCGGCAAAACAGGCAAACGAGGTTCTTATGTCCGTACTCGATCTAAACGCGCTTAATGCATTGCCGAAAGTGGAACGTATTCTGGCTCTCGCGGAAACCAACGCCCAACTGGAAAAGCTCGACGCCGAAGGGCGTGTGGCCTGGGCGCTGGAAAACCTGCCGGGAGACTATGTGCTGTCGTCAAGCTTTGGTATTCAGGCGGCGGTGAGTTTGCACCTGGTAAATCAAATCCGCCCGGACATTCCGGTGATCCTCACCGATACCGGTTACCTGTTCCCGGAAACCTACCAGTTTATTGACGAACTGACGGACAAGCTCAAGCTGAACCTGAAGGTCTACCGCGCGGCTGAAAGCGCGGCCTGGCAGGAGGCGCGCTACGGCAAGCTGTGGGAGCAGGGCGTTGAGGGCATTGAGAAATACAATGAGATCAACAAGGTTGAACCGATGAACCGGGCGCTGAAAGAGCTAAACGCGCAGACGTGGTTTGCCGGTCTGCGCCGCGAGCAGTCGGGCAGTCGGGCGACGCTTCCGGTGCTGGCGGTCCAGCGCGGGGTGTTCAAGGTGTTGCCGATTATCGACTGGGATAACCGGACGGTGTATCAGTATCTGCAAAAGCATGGGCTGAAATACCATCCGCTGTGGGAGCAGGGGTATCTGTCGGTAGGCGATACCCACACCACCCGCAAATGGGAGCCGGGCATGGCAGAAGAAGAGACCCGGTTCTTCGGGCTTAAACGCGAGTGCGGATTGCACGAGGGTTGATTAGCGCTTCCTCAGGGAATAGTGTGAAAGAGAACACGCGGGTGATGCCGCGTGTTCATTTGCACCCGTCAGCTTTTCTTCTCCACCTTCGCCAGCTCTTTCACCAGCGGCAGCATCACTTTCACGACATCGCGCCCGCGATGCTCGATCCGTCCCGGCAGCGCGTTGTCGATATATTGCTGATTATCCAGCTGAACGTCATGCCAGCTGATTCCCTGCGGGAAGCTGCGCGATTTGCTCCGCTGCTGATAGCCATCTTTCTTGCCTAATGACCAGTTGGTCGCTTCGACCGACAGCACCGGGATCCCCGCGTTGTCGAAGACGCTGGCGTCATTACAGCAGCTGGTGCCTTTCGGGTAAGCCGGATTGAGTCCCGGATTGGTGTAGGCGGCAATGCCTTTGCTGCGGGCGATAGCCAGCGCGCGATCGCGGGTCAGCTTGCGCACCGAGGCCGGCGTGCGGCGGCCGCTGTTGAAGTAAAGCTTATCGCCCACCACCAGGTTATCGAGATTGATCACCAGCAGGGTATTTTTCTTTTCCGCTTCGCTCATCCGCTGCAGCAGGTTTTGCGCGCCGAGACGACCTTCCTCTTCACCGCTGGTGGCGATAAAGCGAATGCCATAGCGGGTGGGGACGTTCTTTAAATGCTCCGCCAGCTCCAGCATCACCCCGAGCCCCATCGCGTTGTCGTCAATTCCCTGCAGCGTCAGGCCGCCGAGGTTGTTTTCGACGTCTTTATCGCTCTGCGGCGCGTAGGTATCGAGGTGCGCCATGATGATGATTTGCTGGCGAGACTGGCCTTCATGGGCGGCGATCACCGTACTGCCGGTGACGTTATGCCAGTTTTTACGCTGGTTGCTGTCGGTATAGATGTAGCGGGTATTGAAGCTCCGCACGTCGCTTTGATAGCCCATCCGGGCGAACTGCTGGCGCAGATAGTCAGCTGAGAGCATTTCCGGGGGCGTTCCGGTCATTCGTCCCGGGAAGACGGTGGCGATATGGCGAGCCTGACTACTGGCGGTGTCGCCCAGCGCGCTGAATGCGGGGGCGGCGGCGAAAACAAAACCGGTGCCGAGCGCCAGCGGAAGCAGACGGCGGCACAACGCGGAAAACATAAGGGGTCCTTACACGAACGAGACAATTTGACGCGTACAGTATGAAACTGTGACCGCGGTTAAACAATTTCAATTGCTCTTAAATAGCGGAAAAATAGCGTGTTAAGCACTTTTTGATATTTAGATTTCCACCGCGTTATTCCTTTGTGTCACAACTCATTCCATTTCGTAATTTCATTTGCTCTAAGGCGCACCCTATAGTCGCAGTATCGCTGATTGTAAGAGAGTTGTTACCCCGTGGATTACTTGCCCCTTTTTGCCGAACTGAAACAAAGGCCCGTGCTGGTGATCGGCGGCGGTGAGATTGCCGAACGCAAGATCAAGTTTCTGCTGCGCGCCCAGGCGCAGGTGCAGGTGGTCGCCGGGACGCTGTCTCCGGCGCTGGCCGATCTGGCGGCGCGCCAGGCGCTTAGCTGGCGGGCGACGGAATTTAGCGACGCTCTGGTGGATGATGTCTTTCTGGTGATTGCCGCCACGGAGGACGAGGCGCTTAACCAGCGGGTGTTTACGGCGGCTAACGCGCGCTACCGGCTGGTCAACGTAGTGGATAACCAGGCGCTCTGCTCGTTTGTCTTCCCTTCTATCGTCGACCGTTCGCCGCTGCTGGTGGCGATCTCCTCCAGCGGGAAAGCGCCGGTGCTGTCGCGTATTCTGCGCGAAAAAATCGAAGCGCTGCTGCCGACGAACCTCGGGCGTCTGGCGGAATCGGCGAGCTACTGGCGCAATCATCTGAAAACCCGTCTGACGACCACCGAAGCGCGTCGCCGCTTTTGGGAGCGGGTCTTTACCGGCCGCTTCGCCAGCCTGATGGTGGCGGGCAACGCTGCGGAGGCGGAAAAAGCGCTGCAGGATGAGCTGGATAAGCCTGAACGCGAAACAGGTGAAATTATTCTGGTGGGGGCCGGACCGGGCGATGCCGGGCTGCTGACCCTGCGTGGCCTGCAGGCGATCCAGCAGGCGGACGTGGTTTTCCACGACCATCTGGTGACCCAGCCGGTTCTCGAACTGGTGCGCCGCGATGCCGAGCTGGTTTGCGTCGGTAAGCGCGCCGGCGAGCACTCGGTGCCGCAGCATGAAACCAATCAGCTGCTGGTGGAGGCGGCGAAGGCAGGAAAAACCGTCGTGCGTCTGAAGGGCGGGGATCCGTTTATTTTTGGCCGCGGCGCAGAAGAGCTGCAGGCTGCCGCCGCCGCGGGCATCCCGTTCCAGGTGGTGCCTGGCGTCACTGCCGCCGCCGGCGCGACGGCCTACGCCGGTATTCCACTGACCCATCGCGATTATGCGCAAAGCGCCGTCTTTGTCACCGGGCACTATAAGCCGGACAGCGCTCCCTTCGACTGGGCGCTGCTGGCGAAGAGCCAACAGACGTTGGCTATTTACATGGGCACCATGAAGGCGGCGGAAATCAGCGCCCAGCTGATCGCCCACGGTCGCGACAGCAATACGCCGGTAGCGGTGATTTCCCGCGGTACCCGCGACGATCAGCAGACGATAACCGGCACATTGCAACAACTCGAACACCTGGCGAAAGACGCCCCGATGCCCGCCCTGCTGGTGGTCGGCGAAGTGGTGCAGCTGCATCAGCAGCTCGCCTGGTTTCAACATACATCATCCGCCGAGGGGTTTAACTCTTCGGTGGTCAATCTGGCTTAAGGAACGGTTATGGACCAAAAACGACTCACTCACCTGCGGCAACTGGAGGCGGAAAGCATCCATATTATTCGTGAGGTGGCCGCCGAATTTTCTAACCCGGTGATGATGTACTCCATCGGGAAAGATTCCAGCGTAATGCTGCATCTGGCGCGCAAAGCGTTTTATCCGGGAACCCTGCCGTTCCCGCTGCTGCACGTCGATACCGGCTGGAAATTCCGTGAGATGTATGAGTTCCGCGACCGTACCGCCAAAGCCTATGGCTGCGAGCTGCTGGTGCATAAAAACCCGGAAGGGGTGGCGATGGGCATCAACCCGTTCGTCCACGGCAGCGCCAAGCATACCGATATCATGAAAACCGAAGGGCTGAAGCAGGCGCTGAACAAATACGGCTTTGACGCCGCATTCGGCGGCGCGCGGCGTGATGAGGAGAAATCCCGCGCTAAAGAGCGCATCTACTCCTTCCGCGACCGCTTCCACCGCTGGGACCCGAAAAACCAGCGTCCGGAGCTGTGGCACAACTACAACGGCCAGATTAACAAAGGCGAAAGCATCCGCGTCTTCCCGCTCTCCAACTGGACCGAGCTGGATATCTGGCAGTACATCTATCTGGAAAACATCGAAATCGTGCCGCTGTATCTGGCCGCTGAGCGTCCGGTGCTGGAGCGCGACGGCATGCTGATGATGATCGACGACGACCGTATCGATCTGCAGCCGGGCGAAGTGATTGAAAAACGGATGGTGCGTTTCCGTACCCTCGGCTGCTGGCCGCTGACCGGCGCGGTGGAGTCTGAAGCGCAGACGCTGCCGGAAATTATTGAAGAGATGCTGGTATCCACCACCAGCGAACGTCAGGGGCGCGTCATCGATCGCGACCAGGCCGGCTCGATGGAGCTGAAGAAACGTCAGGGTTATTTCTAAGGAGCCGCCATGAACACGACCATTGCCCAACAAATTGCCAATGAAGGCGGCGTAGAAGCTTATCTGCACGCGCAACAGCACAAAAGCCTGCTGCGTTTTCTGACCTGCGGCAGCGTCGATGACGGTAAAAGCACCCTGATTGGCCGTCTGCTCCACGATACCCGCCAGATCTATGAAGATCAGCTCTCTTCGCTGCACAACGACAGCAAGCGTCACGGCACCCAGGGCGAAAAACTGGACCTGGCGCTGCTGGTGGATGGCCTGCAGGCCGAGCGCGAGCAGGGCATCACCATCGACGTGGCCTATCGCTACTTCTCGACGGAAAAACGCAAATTTATCATCGCCGACACCCCGGGGCACGAGCAGTACACCCGCAATATGGCCACCGGCGCGTCCACCTGCGATCTGGCGATCCTGCTGATCGACGCGCGTAAAGGCGTGCTCGACCAGACCCGCCGTCACAGCTTTATCTCCACCCTGCTGGGCATTAAACACCTGGTGGTGGCGGTCAACAAAATGGATCTCGTCGAGTTTAGCGAAGCGCGCTTCAACGAGATCCGTGAAGCTTACCTGACTTTTGCCGAGCAGCTGCCGGGCAACCTCGATATTCGCTTTGTGCCGCTGTCGGCGCTGGAGGGCGATAATGTCGCCAGCCAGAGCGCGAACATGCCGTGGTACAGCGGCCCGACTCTGCTGGAAGTCCTCGAAACGGTGGAGATCCAACGGGTAGTGGAGAGCCAACCGCTGCGCTTCCCGGTGCAGTATGTTAACCGTCCGAACCTCGATTTCCGCGGCTTCTCCGGTACGGTTGCCTCCGGCACCGTGCAGGTCGGCCAGCGTCTGAAGGTGCTGCCGTCGGGCGTCGAGTCGAGCGTGGCGCGTATCGTCACCTTCGACGGCGATCTGCAGGAAGCCGCCGCCGGGGAAGCCATTACCATTGTGCTGAAAGATGAAATCGACATCAGCCGCGGCGACCTGCTGGTTGACGCGCAAGCCACGCTGCCGGCGGTGCAAAGCGCCAGCATCGACGTGGTGTGGATGGCCGAGCAGGCGTTGACCCCGGGGCAGAGCTACGACATCAAAATCGCCGGTAAGAAGACCCGCGCCCGCGTGGATGCTATCCGTTACCAGGTGGATATTAACAACCTGACCCAGCGTGAAGTCGAGGCTCTGCCGCTGAACGGCATCGGGCTGGTGGAGCTGACCTTTGACGAACCTTTAGTGCTGGATCCCTATCAGCAAAACCCAGTGACCGGCGGGCTTATCTTTATCGATCGTCTGACCAACGTCACCGTCGGCGCCGGGATGGTCAACGAGCCGCACCTGCAGGCGTCGACGTCGGCATCGCAGTACAGCGCTTTCGAGCTGGAACTGAACCAGCTGATCCGCAAACACTTCCCGCACTGGGACGCCCGCGACCTGCTGGGAGGCAAATAATGGCCCAGCATGACGAAAACGTCGTCTGGCATGCCCATCCTGTGACCCAGCAGCAGCGGGAACAGCATCACGGCCATCGCGGCGTGGTGCTGTGGTTTACCGGCCTTTCGGGGTCGGGTAAATCCACTGTCGCCGGGGCGCTGGAGGAAGCCTTGCATGAGCGCGGCGTCAGCACCTATCTGCTGGACGGCGATAACGTACGTCATGGCTTGTGCAGCGACCTGGGATTCAGTGATGAGGATCGCAAAGAGAACATTCGCCGCGTCGGTGAAGTGGCCAGGCTGATGGTCGATGCCGGGCTGGTTGTATTGACGGCATTTATATCTCCGCACCGCGCGGAGCGACAGATGGTGCGCGAGCGCCTGGGGGAGGGACGCTTTATCGAAGTGTTCGTCGATACCCCGCTGGCCATCTGCGAGGCGCGGGATCCGAAAGGATTGTATAAGAAGGCGCGGGCAGGGGAATTACGCAATTTCACCGGTATAGACTCGGTCTATGAGGCACCGGAAAAGGCGGAAATTCATCTGGATGGTGAACAATTGGTAACAAATTTGGTGCACCAACTATTAGACCTGCTGCAACAGAGCGATATTATCAGATCCTGAAACGGCAGCGGCATCGAGGGGTGCCGGTTGCCCGGTCTACAGGATTCGATATGCGCAATACCCAGAACCTCAGTATTATTCGTTCAGAACCGCCTCCGGCGACCGGCGACGAGACCACCTGGTCTTTGTCGGGCGCTGCCGTGGGCTTTATTTCATGGCTGCTGGCGCTGGGTATTCCCTTCCTTCTCTATGGCAGTAATACACTTTTCTTCCTCCTCTACACCTGGCCATTCTTCCTTGCGTTGATGCCGGTGGCGGTGGTGGTCGGTATTGCGCTGCACTCTCTGCTCAATGGCAAACTGCTCTATAGCGCCAGCGCGACCATCCTGACCGTCGGGCTGATGTTTGCGCTCCTCTTCCTCTGGCTGTTGGGATAACCCGTTTCTGGTATGAATCAAGCATGGGTATCAGCAGCAAAAATATGGTACAGTCCCCGCGTTACGCGGCATCGTCCGCGCGCCCCGGTAGCGTACCCGGGCGAGTTTTGGGATGATGATGCCGTTTTTCAGGGGGCAGGATGGGTAAACTAACGCTGCTATTATTAGCTTTGCTGGTCTGGCTACAGTATTCGCTGTGGTTCGGTAAAAACGGCCTGCATGACTACACGCGGGTTAACGACGACGTCACCGCCCAGCAGGCGACTAACGCCAAATTAAAAGCACGCAACGATCAGCTGTTTGCCGAAATTGACGACCTCAACGGCGGTCAGGAAGCGATCGAGGAGCGTGCGCGCAATGAACTCAGCATGACCCGCCCGGGCGAAACCTTCTATCGTCTGGTACCGGATGCGTCTAAACGCAACCAGGCATCGGGGCAACAGCAGAACAATCGATAACCAGGCCCAGGATTACAACATGGCAGCCACTTTTCCGGGCATTTGCGCCGTGGTGCCGGCAGCCGGTTTCGGCCGCCGCATGCAAACGGAATGCCCGAAACAATATCTCTCAATCGGTAACAAAACGATTCTCGAACATGCGGTCGCCGCGCTGCTGGCGGATCCGCGCGTCCAGCGCGTGGTGATTGCCGTCAGCCCCGGCGATCGGCGCTTCAGCCAGCTGCCGCTGGCCCAGCACCCGCAAATTACCGTCGTGGATGGCGGCGCCGAGCGCGCCGATTCGGTGCTCGCCGGCCTGCAGGCGTTGCCGGAGGCGCAGTGGGTGCTGGTGCATGACGCCGCGCGCCCCTGCCTGCATCAGGATGACCTCAGCCGCCTGCTGGCACTCTGTGAAACCAGCCGCGTCGGCGGGATCCTCGCAGCGCCGGTGCGCGACACCATGAAGCGCGCCGAGCCGGGCAAAACCGCCGTCGCCCATACCGTCGATCGTAATGACCTGTGGCACGCGCTCACCCCGCAATTTTTCCCTCGCGAGCTGCTGGTGGATTGCCTCACCCGGGCGCTGAACGAGGGGGCCACCATCACCGATGAAGCCTCGGCGCTGGAGTACTGCGGCTTCCATCCGCAGCTGGTCGCCGGACGCGCTGATAATATTAAAGTGACGCGCCCGGAAGATCTGGCGCTGGCGGAATTTTACCTCACCCGTTCCCGACACCAGGAGAAAGCTTAATGCGAATTGGACATGGTTTTGACGTACACGCTTTTGGCGGTGAAGGCCCAATCATCATTGGCGGGGTACGCATTCCTTATGAAAAAGGGCTGCTGGCCCACTCCGACGGCGACGTCGCGCTGCATGCGCTGACCGATGCGCTGCTGGGCGCCGCGGCGCTCGGCGATATTGGCAAGCTGTTCCCGGATACCGATCCGGCGTTTAAAGGCGCCGACAGCCGCGAACTGCTGCGCGAAGCGTGGCGCCGCATCCAGGCCAAAGGCTATACGCTCGGCAACGTCGACGTCACCATTATCGCCCAGGCGCCGAAAATGCTGCCGCATATCCCGCAGATGCGCGTTTTTATCGCTGAAGATCTCGGCTGCCATATGGACGACGTCAACGTGAAAGCGACCACCACCGAGAAGCTGGGCTTCACCGGCCGCGGGGAAGGGATCGCCTGCGAAGCGGTCGCGCTGCTGCGTAAGGCCGACAAATGATCGCCTTTGACCAACTGACCTGGCTGCACGGCAAGCCGCAGAGCAGCGGGCTGCTGAAAGCCAATCCGGAAGATTTCCTGGTGGTGGAAGACCTGGGCTTCGCCCCGGACGGCGAAGGCGAGCACGTGCTGGTGCGGATCCTCAAAAACGGCTGTAATACGCGCTTTGTCGCCGATGCGCTGGCGAAATTCCTCAAAATCCATGCCCGTGAAGTGAGCTTCGCCGGGCAAAAAGATAAGCACGCCGTCACCGAGCAGTGGCTGTGCGCCCGGGTGCCCGGCAAAGAGATGCCGGATCTGAGCAAATTTCAGCTCGAGGGCTGCCAGGTACTGGAATATGCCCGCCATAAGCGTAAGCTGCGATTAGGCGCGCTGAAGGGCAACCAGTTTACCCTGATCCTGCGCGAGGTAAGCGATCGCCAGGAGGTGGAGACGCGTCTGCAGGCCATCGCTGAACGGGGCGTGCCGAACTATTTCGGCGCTCAGCGCTTTGGCATCGGCGGCAGCAATCTGCAGGGCGCGCTGCGCTGGGCGGAGAGCGGCGCGCCGGTGCGCGATCGCAATAAGCGCAGTTTTTGGTTGTCGGCGGCCCGCAGCGCGTTGTTTAATCAGCAAGTCAGTATTAGATTAAAAAAAACGGAATTTAATCAGGTTGTTGATGGCGATGCGCTACAATTAGCGGGGCGTGGGAGCTGGTTTGTCGTCACACCGGAAGAACTCGAGGTTTCGCAGGCGCGGGTGCATAACCGCGAACTGATGATCACGGCTGCGCTGCCGGGCAGCGGCGACTGGGGAAGCCAGCGCGACGCTCTGGCCGCCGAGCAGGCCGCCATCGCCGAGGAAACCTTGCTGCAGACATTGCTGGTGCGGGAGAAAGTCGAGGCGGCGCGCCGGGCGATGCTCCTCTATCCGCAGCAGCTGAGCTGGAACTGGTGGGATGATGTAACCGTTGAACTGCGTTTCGGGCTGCCGGCGGGCAGCTTCGCCACCAGCGTGGTCAGGGAGCTTATCAATACAACGGGTGACTATGCGAATATTGCTGAGTAACGATGACGGGATCCATGCGCCGGGGATACAGACCCTGGCGAAGGCCTTAAGGGAGTTTGCCGAGGTCCAGGTGGTTGCACCCGATCGTAACCGCAGCGGGGCTTCGAATTCGCTGACGCTGGAATCGTCACTGCGCACCTTTACCTATAAAAATGGCGATATCGCCGTCCAGATGGGGACGCCGACGGACTGCGTCTACCTTGGCGTGAACGCGCTGATGCGCCCGCGTCCGGACATCGTCGTTTCCGGAATCAACGCCGGGCCCAACCTGGGCGATGACGTCATTTACTCCGGCACCGTGGCGGCGGCGATGGAAGGCCGCCATCTGGGGTTCCCCGCGCTGGCCGTGTCGCTCAATGGCTATCAACACTACGACACCGCCGCGGCGGTGACCTGCACTCTCCTGCGCGGACTCAGCCGTGAACCGCTGCGCACCGGGCGGATCCTCAACGTCAATGTCCCGGACCTGCCCCTTGACCAGATCAAAGGTATCCGCGTGACCCGCTGCGGCAACCGCCATCCTGCCGACCAGGTGATCCCGCAAAAGGATCCGCGCGGCAATACCCTTTACTGGATTGGCCCGCCGGGCGATAAGCGCGACGCCGGGCCGGGCACCGATTTTGCGGCAGTGGATGAAGGCTATGTTTCCGTTACGCCATTGCACGTCGATTTAACCGCCCATCAGGCGCATGAGGTGGTCACCGATTGGCTGGAACGTGTCGGGGTTGACAGGCAATGGTAAGTAAACGTGTTGAAAGTTTGTTGAATCAACTGCGCACGCAGGGCATCGTCGATGAACGTGTCCTCGAGGCGATCGCGCGCGTCCCGCGCGAAAAATTTGTTGATGAAGCCTTTGAACATAAAGCGTGGGAAAACACCGCGCTGCCGATTGGCCAGGGGCAAACCATCTCCCAGCCGTACATGGTGGCGCGGATGACCGAGCTGCTGGCGCTGACGCCGGAGTCGCGGGTGCTGGAGATCGGCACCGGTTCCGGTTACCAGACGGCCATCCTGGCGCACCTGGTGCATCACGTTTGCTCGGTAGAGCGAATTAAGAGTTTACAGTGGCAGGCGCGTCGTCGCCTGAAACAACTTGATTTACATAATGTTTCAACCCGTCATGGCGATGGGTGGCAAGGTTGGCAGGCGCGGGCGCCGTTTGATGCCATCATTGTGACGGCGGCGCCGCCGGAAATACCGACCGCGCTGCTGGCGCAGCTGGATGACGACGGCGTGCTGGTACTGCCGGTCGGCGAGGAGCATCAGTTTCTCAAACGGATCCGTCGCCGGGGCAACGAATTTATCATTGATACCGTCGAGGCCGTTCGCTTTGTTCCCCTGGTGAAAGGGGAGCTGGCCTGAGACCCGGATTATTCCAGGTTTTTTTTGCCTGACTTTAGGCGTAGGGTGGACACATTTTTCAGTGTCCTGGCCGGGCGTCGCCCGGTAAGCAAGATATTGGCAGTTAACATATTCCTGGGGGATAAATGAGCGCGGGAAGCACCAAATTTACCGTCAGCCGTATTGCGGCTCTTTCACTGGTTTCACTCTGGCTGGCCGGATGTACCAACACCAATAATCCGCCTGCGCCGGTTAGCTCTGCCGGCGGTGCCGCTTCTTCCAGCACCAATTCCGGCATGTTGATTACGCCGCCATCCTCCGGCGTCCAGTCTGCTCCTCAGGCGCAGCCGATCCAGCCGGTGCAGACCCAGACCATTCAGCCGCAGCCAATGGCGCAGGAGCCGGTGCAGACGGTGAATGGCAAGATCGTTTACAACCGCAAATATGGCGATATTCCGAAAGGTAGCTATACCGGCGGCAGTACCTATACGGTCAAACGCGGCGACACCCTGTTCTATATCGCCTGGGTCACCGGCAACGATTTCCGTGACCTGGCGCAACGCAACAATGTCCCGGCCCCGTACGCCCTGAACGTCGGTCAGGTGCTGCAGGTCGGCAACGCTTCAGGCCAGCCGATCACCGGTGAAAACGCCGTTTCTCAGGCCAGCGCAAGGGCGAGCGGCGGTGCGACGGCCACCACAACTTCTGCACAAAAATCGACCGCGGTGGTTGCTTCACAACCGACTATTACGTATTCTGAATCCTCAGGTGAACAAAGTGCTACCAAGATGTTGCCTAATAATAAACCAGCGACCACGACCTCGACGGTCGTCGCGCCGGTGACGGCACCTACAACGGTGAGCACAACCCAGCCGACTGCAAGCAGTACGTCAACCAGTTCGCCGATCTCATCATGGCGCTGGCCGACTGATGGCAAAGTTATCGAGAACTTTAGTGGCGCGGAAGGCGGCAATAAAGGTATCGACATTGCAGGCAGTAAGGGACAGGCTATTGTCGCGACCGCCGATGGGCGCGTCGTCTATGCCGGTAACGCACTGCGCGGCTACGGTAATCTTATTATCATCAAACACAACGATGATTACCTGAGTGCCTACGCTCATAACGATACCATGCTGGTTCGGGAGCAACAGGAAGTCAAAGCGGGGCAGAAAATCGCTACCATGGGTAGCACCGGAACCAGCTCAACAAGATTACATTTTGAAATTCGTTACAAGGGGAAATCCGTCAACCCGCTGCAGTACTTACCGCAGCGATAATTTGGCAAAGTACGGATAAGCGAAGCATTAGCTAACAGGCGCCAGGGCGGTGTCTATGCGCCTCTCGCTGAGAGGAGTAGGGGAAATCGTCCTGGCGTCTTTTGTTGATGCGCCGTGGAAGGTGCTTTGCTCAGGGATCACGGGTAGGAGCCACCTTTATGAGTCAGAATACGCTGAAAGTTCATGATTTAAATGAAGACGCGGAATTTGATGAGAACGGAATTGAGGTTTTCGACGAGAAGGCCTTAGTAGAAGAGGAACCCAGTGATAGCGATCTGGCTGAGGAAGAGCTGCTGTCGCAAGGCGCAACGCAACGCGTGCTTGACGCCACTCAGCTTTATCTTGGAGAGATTGGTTATTCCCCACTGCTGACCGCGGAAGAGGAAGTCTATTTCGCGCGTCGCGCACTGCGTGGTGATGTCGCTTCACGCCGTCGCATGATTGAAAGCAACCTGCGTCTGGTGGTGAAGATTGCCCGTCGTTACAGCAATCGTGGTCTGGCGCTGCTGGATCTGATTGAAGAAGGTAACCTCGGCCTGATCCGCGCCGTTGAGAAGTTTGACCCGGAACGTGGGTTCCGTTTTTCGACCTATGCGACCTGGTGGATCCGCCAGACCATTGAACGGGCGATCATGAACCAAACCCGTACGATCCGTTTGCCGATCCATATTGTCAAAGAGCTGAACGTCTATCTGCGTACCGCGCGCGAGTTGTCCCACAAGCTGGACCACGAGCCGAGCGCGGAAGAGATTGCCGAACAGCTGGACAAACCGGTCGATGACGTCAGCCGTATGCTGCGTCTGAACGAGCGCATCACCTCGGTTGATACCCCGCTGGGTGGCGATTCAGAAAAAGCGCTGCTGGATATTCTGGCCGATGAGAAAGAGAACGGCCCGGAAGACACCACGCAGGACGATGATATGAAACAAAGCATCGTTAAATGGCTGTTCGAACTGAACGCCAAGCAGCGTGAGGTTCTGGCGCGTCGTTTCGGTCTGCTGGGTTATGAAGCCGCCACCCTGGAAGATGTGGGCCGTGAAATTGGCCTCACTCGCGAGCGTGTGCGTCAGATCCAGGTGGAAGGTCTGCGTCGCCTGCGGGAAATTCTGCAGGGGCAAGGACTGAATATCGAAGCGCTCTTCCGCGAATAAGATCTTTTCTCTCAAAAAGGCCCCCTCGAAAGACGGGGCCTTTTTCTTTGCGCTAGCCGAGGCGGGTTTCCTGCAGATGGCGCCAGACAATTTTCCCTTCCGCTTGCTGAAAAATCGCCGTCGACCAGCGTACGTTCTCACTGCCATTCGCCAGCGTTTGGCGTTCACGGTACAGCACGGCGGCGCCGTCGTGCCACTCGCTGATGATTTTCGCCTGATCCACCACAATGTGTAATTTCGGACGGCTTGCGCCCGCCTGGTGGAAAAAACGGCTCACCGTCGGGTAGTCCATCTTCTCGCCGCTCAGAGGGATCATGGTGAATTCGGCGGCAAAACGGCTCATCAGCGCCTCAGCGCTTCCTTCCCCGTGGCTTAACCAGCGTTCGATAAGGACATGGGCGTCGACGACTTCCTGCAGATAAGGGTTCATGACTTCTCCAGAGTAGTGTGCAGGCGATGGATAATCGCCCGATTATTCAGCCGCAGGCAAAACAGCAGCGGCAACAGGGTTATGGCGGCGGCGCAGCTAAACGCGCCCTGCCAGGCGTAGGCCGGCGGGAATACCCTCAACAGCAGGGCGAGCAGCGCGCTGCCGGCAAAGAAGCTGAGCTGGCGGTTAAGGTTCCACAGCGCGCTGGCGTCAGGCATCTCTTCGCCAGGCGTATGCAGGAAAGCGCTGCTTTGCGCGGTGCTGCTGCATAAGCTGCCTCCGCCGCCCATTAGCGTAAAGGCGAGAATCAACAGCGCCAGCGGGCTGTGCGCATCGACCTGCAGCAGCAGCAGCATCCCCGCCGCCTGTAGCAGGCAGCCGACCATCACCAGCGGCCGCGGCCCGAAGCGGTTGAAATACCTGCCGGTAAAGGTGATGGCGGCAAACGAGGCCAGCGACCACGGCACCATCAGGGCGCCAGTGGCCCCCGGCGCCATCCCGGTGACGCGTTGCAGGTAGAACATTCCCACCACGTTGACGGCAATAAACATCCCCGGTACGCAGAGATATATCAGCATGGCGAAGCGCAGGAGAGGATCGGCCAGCAATGACAGCGGGAGAAAGCGGGTCGGCCGGACGGGAGCGGGGCTGTCGTTTAGCCATCGCGCCGCCAATATAAAGGTAAGCAGGGCGACAGGCAGGCTGGCGAAAAAGACCCAGCGCCAGCTGAACGCCTGGACGAGCAGGCCACCGATCGCCGGCGAGCAGGCGGGCGCCAGCAGGCCGACCAGCATCACCGCCGCCGACAGCTTCGCCCGCTCCTGCGGCTGAAACAGCGGCCACGTCAGCGCCTGGCCGAGGGGGATTAACAGCCCGCCGCCCATCCCCTGCAGCGTACGCCAGAAAATCAGCTCACCCAGGCTATGGGCCAGCCCCGATGCCAGCGCGCCGAGGCTGAACAGCCCCAGCGAGAGTAAAAACAGCCGTTTTGGCCCACAGCGCTGGCTGAGCCAGGCGCTGAACGGTACGACGGCCGTCAGGCCAAGAATATAGGCATTGCTGACCCACGCCAGCTGCGAGACGGACACCGCCAGCTCGTGGCTGATAGCCGGGAAGGCAATGCTGGCGATAAACATATTGATTAGGTCGAGAAAAAAGCCGAACAGAAAAACGGTGGCAACGCGGTGGCGATAGGTCATGATTCACTCCCTCAGACAGGCGGCTACTGTAAACCCGGCGCCGCGGGGGATAAACGGGGCGAATCGGGATATACTGTCTGAATATTTTTGACAATCATCCGGACGACGATGCTAAACCTTCAGCACGTGACCATGTTTATCGCCGTGGTGGACGCCGGCAGCTTTACCCAGGCCGCCGCGGCGCTGGGGCAGACCAAGGCGGTGGTCAGCTTTAACGTACGGCAACTGGAAAATGAGCTGGGGGTGACGCTGCTGCTGCGCTCGACGCGCCGTCTGCGGCTCACTGACGCCGGGGCGCTGTTCTATCAGCGTGGGGTGGCGCTGCTCAAAGCGGCGGAAAATCTGCAGGATGAGGTCCGGGCCAGCCATAGCGGTTTAAGCGGAGAGCTGCGGATCACCACCACGCCGGAGTATGGCGCGCAGGTCATCATCCCGGCGCTGGCGGCGTTTTCCCGTCATCATCCGGCGCTACGGGTGCGGCACGTCTCGTCCTCCCATCATGCGGATCTTATCTCCGAACGATTTGACGTGGCGATACGCCTCGGTACGCTGGCCGATTCCCGCTATCGGGCGACGCGGATAGCCAGTTTCGCGATCCTGCCCGTCGCCTCCCCGGCCTGGCTGGCGAGCCATCCGGTGCTGACGCTGTCCGATCTGGCGCAAGCTGACTGGATTATTCACGAGCGTCTGCCGGCCCCGCTGCGCTGGCAGCTGCGAACGGATGAACAGGCAGAGGTGGATTTTACGATAGTCAACGCGCCACGGTTTTCAGCCGACAGCGCCACGGCGCTGATGAGCTTTGCTCTGGCCGGATGCGGCATCGCTTTGCTGCCAGCCTGGCTGGTGGCCGGTAAACTGGCGCAGCGGGAGCTGGTGGCTGTCCTGCCGGAATACCATTTCCCGCCGCAGGGAGTGTATGCCCTTTATCCCGATGCGCAGCATATGCCGACCCGGGTGCGGACGTTTATCGACTTCCTGCGCGAGCAGCTCGGCTAGGCGCTTGCTCAGGGAACCATCATTTTACGCACCAGCCGGGAGAACTGTTCGCGTTCATCATCGCTCAGGCGGCCAAGAAACTCGTCATCGACCTCATTGCCTTGCGGAATGGAACGGTTAAGCAGCGCCTCGCCTTCGTCGGTCAGATAGACAAAACGGCGGCGTTTATCGGCCGGATCGTGCTCCCGGCGCACCAGGCCGCGCGCTTCCATCCGGCTGAGCATCTCCGCCAGCGTGGCCTTCGTACTGACCGCCGCTTCAATCAGCACCACCTGTTCGATCCCCGGCTGCTCCGCAACCGAGCGCATCACCGCATACTGAGGCTTAGTCAGGTCCGGTAACGCCTGCTGCCAGCGGGCGGTATGTTGTTGAAAAAGCTGGCGCAGCAGGTGGAATGCTTCGTTTCGTAACTCCATGGATACTCCGTAACAAAACTGTCACCTCTATGATAGCCGTTCGTACGCCTTTTTATACCTTTTCCCTGTTTGATTAAAAATGCGCACGTATACGAACGATCTTGTCATTCGACTCAGGAGAGGGTAATTTAAGCATAAAGTTCGTGTACGAACAAATTGAATGAGGTCTGGAATGAAACTGATTGTTGGGATGACGGGGGCCACCGGGGCTCCGCTTGGGGTGGCATTACTGCAGGCGCTGCGCGATATGCCGGAGGTGGAAACCCATCTGGCGATGTCGAAGTGGGCCAAAACCACCATCGAGCTGGAAACGCCCTGGACGGCACGGGAAGTGGCCGCGCTGGCGGACTTTTCCCACAGCCCGGCCGACCAGGCCGCCACCATCTCATCAGGTTCATTTCGTACCGACGGCATGATCGTGATTCCCTGCAGTATGAAAACGCTGGCAGGCATTCGCGCAGGCTATGCCGAGGGGCTGGTGGGACGCGCGGCGGACGTGGTGCTTAAAGAGGGGCGCAAGCTGGTGCTGGTCCCGCGGGAAATGCCGCTCAGCACGATCCATCTGGAGAACATGCTGGCGCTGTCCCGTATGGGCGTGGCGATGGTGCCGCCGATGCCGGCTTACTATAACCACCCGGAGACGGTTGACGATATCACCAACCATATTGTGACCCGGGTGCTGGATCAGTTTGGCCTCGACTATCACAAAGCGCGCCGCTGGAACGGCTTGCGCACGGCAGAACAATTAGCACAGGAGATCGAATAATGGCTTTTGATGATTTGCGCAGCTTTTTGCAGGCGCTGGATGACCAGGGACAACTGCTGAAAATCAGTGAGGAGGTGAACGCTGAGCCAGACCTGGCGGCGGCAGCCAATGCCACCGGACGCATCGGCGACGGCGCCCCGGCGCTGTGGTTCGATAATATTCGCGGCTTTACCGACGCCCGGGTGACGATGAACACCATCGGCTCGTGGCAGAACCATGCCATCTCGCTGGGCCTGCCGCCCAACACGCCGGTGAAAAAGCAGATTGATGAATTCATCCGCCGTTGGGATAACTTCCCGGTGACGCCAGAGCGCCGCGCCAACCCGGCTTGGGCGGAAAACACCGTGGATGGCGATGATATCAACCTGTTCGATATTCTGCCGCTGTTCCGCCTCAACGATGGCGACGGCGGGTTCTACCTCGACAAAGCCTGTGTCGTTTCGCGCGATCCGCTTGACCCTGACAACTTCGGTAAGCAAAACGTCGGTATCTACCGTATGGAAGTGAAAGGCAAGCGCAAGCTTGGCCTGCAGCCGGTGCCGATGCACGATATCGCCCTGCATCTGCATAAAGCGGAAGAGCGCGGGGAAGACCTGCCGATCGCCATTACCCTCGGTAACGACCCGATTATCACCCTGATGGGCGCCACGCCGCTGAAATACGATCAGTCAGAATATGAAATGGCCGGCGCGCTGCGCGAGAGCCCGTATCCCATCGCCACCGCGCCGCTGACCGGCTTTGACGTGCCCTGGGGTTCGGAAGTGATCCTCGAAGGGGTGATTGAAGGCCGTAAGCGTGAGATAGAGGGGCCGTTCGGTGAGTTTACCGGCCACTACTCCGGCGGTCGTAACATGACGGTAGTGCGCATCGACAAAGTCTCGTATCGCAGCAAACCGATTTTTGAATCGCTCTATCTCGGTATGCCGTGGACCGAAATCGACTATCTGATGGGCCCGGCCACCTGCGTGCCGCTGTATCAGCAGCTGAAGGCAGAGTTCCCGGAAGTGCAGGCGGTCAACGCTATGTACACCCACGGTCTGCTGGCGATTATCTCCACCAAAAAACGCTACGGCGGTTTTGCCCGCGCGGTGGGTTTGCGGGCGATGACCACTCCCCACGGCCTCGGCTATGTGAAGATGGTGATCATGGTTGATGAAGACGTTGACCCGTTCAACCTGCCGCAGGTGATGTGGGCGCTCTCCTCGAAGGTTAACCCGGCGGGAGACCTGGTGCAGTTGCCGAACATGTCGGTCCTTGAACTTGACCCAGGCTCCAGCCCGGCGGGCATCACCGACAAGCTAATTATCGACGCCACCACCCCGGTTGCGCCGGACCTTCGCGGCCACTACAGCCAGCCGGTGCAGGATCTGCCGGAAACCAAAGCCTGGGCTGAAAAACTGACCGCTATGCTGGCCAACCGTAAATAAGGAGAAGAAGATGATTTGTCCACGTTGCGCCGATGAAAAGATTGACGTCATGGCGAAATCGCCGGTGAAAGGAGTCTGGACCGTGTATCAGTGCCAGCACTGTCTGTATACCTGGCGGGATACCGAGCCGCTGCGCCGCACCAGCCGTGAGCACTATCCTGAAGCGTTCCGGATGACGCAGAAAGATATTGATGAGGCGCCGCAGGTGCCGCACGTCCCGCCGCTATTGTCGGAAGATAAGCGTTAATGAAAAGAGCCCGCTAAGGGCTTATCCTGTTAAGGTTATTTTACCTGCCATTTTAAAACTGGGTCGTGCGCAAACTGCCTGCGACCATCACGCCGACTGGGATAATCTCTCCGTCGGCTTTTTTATATTTCGCAAAATGATAAAAGTTATTTACTCATTAAATCCAGAAATTATGTAAAGGGGTAATATAATGGGGCGACTTTGCGAGTCGGCTTCCAGATTAATATAAAATCCGTCTGATTAATTCCTTGCAGATAAATTTCACGCCATGACGAGTATAGAATAGCGGCGGGTGCTTGAGGCTGTCTGGCCTTGAGCAAGACCAGGACCCCAGACAGACGAAAGCCCCAGGAGATATTTCTATCAACTGAGGCTGACGGATGAACCTGAACAATTCAGATGTTAGTCTCTTCTTTGCAGGGAGGCAAGACATGCTAACAAAATATGCCCTTGTGGCAATCGTCGTACTGTGTATTAAGGTACTGGGATTTACGCTTTTGGTGCGCAGCTCGCTGTGCGAACTCAGTATTAAAGAGCGTAGTATGGAGTTTAAAGCTGTTCTCGCTTACGAATCGAAGAAATAGCATCAGCGCGGGGGAAACCCCGCGTATTGGTTGTCAGGACGCATCCTCTCGCACCCATTTTGCATTTGTTAAAACGGCAGCACCGCAGGGCGCTGCCGTTTTTTCACGTTAAAAGAGACCTACACCAGGCTCTTCAGGCGATAGATCCACTCCAGCGCCTGACGCGGGGTCAGGGAGTCCGGATCAAGATTCTCCAGCGCCTCAACCGCAGGCGAGGTCTCTTCCGGAGCGGCGAGCAGCGACATCTGCGTGCCGTCGACCTGGGTCGCCGCCGCGTTGGGCGAGATACTCTCCAGCTCGCGCAGTTTCTGCCGCGCGCGCTTGATCACCTCTTTCGGCACCCCGGCCAGCGCGGCGACCGCCAGGCCGTAGCTCTTGCTGGCCGCGCCATCCTGCACGCTGTGCATAAAGGCGATGGTGTCGCCATGCTCCAGCGCGTCGAGATGGACGTTGGCGACGCCTTCCATTTTCTCCGGCAGCTGAGTGAGCTCGAAGTAGTGGGTGGCGAACAGCGTCAGCGCCTTGATTTTGTTGGCGAGATTTTCCGCACAGGCCCATGCCAGCGACAGACCGTCGTAGGTGGACGTGCCGCGGCCAATCTCATCCATCAGCACCAGGCTGTGTTCGGTGGCGTTGTGCAGGATATTGGCGGTTTCAGTCATCTCCACCATAAAGGTCGAGCGGCCGCTGGCCAGGTCATCCGCCGCGCCGACGCGGGTAAAGATGCGATCGATGGGGCCTATCTCCACCTTCTGCGCCGGGACGTAGCTGCCGATATAGGCCAGCAGCGCAATCAGCGCGGTCTGGCGCATATAGGTACTTTTACCGCCCATGTTCGGCCCGGTGATGATCAGCATCCGCCGCTGCGGCGCCAGCTGCAGCGGGTTGGCGATAAACGGCTCTTTCAGCACCTGCTCGACCACCGGATGGCGGCCTTCGCTGATGCGAATGCCCGGCTTATCGCTAAAGGTCGGGCAGCAGTAGTTGAGGGTTTCCGCGCGTTCCGCCAGGTTGACCAGCACGTCCAGCTCGGCCAGCGCGCTGGCGCTCGCCTGCAGGTCGGCAAGGTGCGGCAGCAGCAGGTCGAACAGTTCGTCATAAAGCTGCTTTTCCAGCGCCAGCGCTTTGCCCTTGGAGGTCAGCACCTTATCTTCGTATTCCTTCAGCTCAGGAATAATATAGCGTTCGGCGTTTTTCAGCGTCTGGCGTCGCACGTAGTGGATCGGCGCGAGGTGGCTCTGGCCGCGGCTGATCTGGATGTAGTAGCCGTGGACGGCGTTGTAGCCGACCTTCAGGGTGTCGAGGCCCAGCCGCTCGCGCTCGCGGATCTCCAGCTTATCGAGATAATCGGTGGCGCCATCGGCCAGCGCCCGCCACTCGTCCAGCTCTTCGCTGTAGCCTGGAGCGATGACCCCGCCGTCGCGGACCAGCACCGGCGGGGCGTCGATCACCGCGCGCTCCAGCAGTTCGCGCAGTTCGCTAAACTCGCCCATTTTTTCGCGCAATTTTTGCACCGGCTGACTGTCAACGTCAGCCAGCTGCTCGCGCAGCAGGGGCAACTGCTGCAGGGCATGACGCATGCGGGCTAAATCGCGAGGACGGGCGGAACGCAGCGCCAGACGCGCCAGAATACGTTCCAGATCGCCAACCTGGCGCAGCACCGGCTGCAGCTCGGTATAACGCTCCTGCAGCGCGCCGATGGTCTGCTGGCGCTCCACCAGCACGGCGGTATCGCGGACCGGCATATGCAGCCAGCGCTTGAGCATCCGGCTGCCCATCGGCGTCACCGTACAGTCGAGTACCGAGGCCAGAGTGTTATCGGTGCCGCCGGCGAGATTCTGGGTGATCTCGAGGTTACGGCGGGTGGCGGCATCCATAATGATGCTGTCCTGCTGGCGCTCCATGGTGATGGAGCGAATATGCGGCAGCGAGGTGCGCTGGGTGTCTTTGACATACTGCAGCAGGCAGCCGGCGGCGCACAGGCCGCGGGGGGCGTTTTCCACGCCGAAGCCGACCAGATCGCGGGTGCCGAACTGCAGGTTAAGCTGCTGGCGCGCGGTGTCGATTTCAAATTCCCACAGCGGGCGACGGCGCAGGCCGCGGCGGCCTTCGATCAGCGACGATTCGGCAAAATCTTCCGCATACAGCAGCTCCGCCGGATTAGTGCGCTGCAGTTCTGCCGCCATGGTTTCGCGGTCGGCCGGTTCGCTCAGGCGGAAGCGGCCGGAGCTGATGTCCAGCGTTGCGTAGCCAAAGCCTTTGCTGTCCTGCCAGATGGCGGCCAGCAGGTTGTCCTGACGCTCCTGCAGCAGCGCTTCATCGCTGATGGTGCCCGGCGTGACGATACGCACCACTTTACGCTCGACCGGCCCTTTGGTGGTGGCCGGGTCGCCTATCTGCTCGCAAATAGCTACCGACTCGCCCTGATTAACCAGTTTCGCAAGATAGTTTTCCACCGCGTGGTGGGGGATGCCGGCCATGGGAATGGGTTCGCCCGCGGAGGCGCCGCGTTTGGTCAGCGAGATATCGAGCAGCTGCGACGCGCGTTTCGCATCGTCATAAAACAGCTCGTAAAAATCCCCCATCCGGTAAAACAGCAGAATGTCAGGATGTTGCGCCTTCAGCTTGAGATACTGCTGCATCATCGGCGTATGGGCGTCGAGATTGTCAATTGTGCTCATGGGGTGTTATCCAGATCCCTGATTTGAAATGGCTGCGATTTTGTTGTTTTCGTCGTTATCACATGGATGAGACATGATAACGGAGATGGGCAGGCGAGGGAAACTGACGAACGCGCGCGGCGCGATCCGGATTCCAGTTGCGCCGCGCGGGGGTTACGGCGCCAGATAGACCTGGGGGGCCGCGTTGTCCGGATGCTGGCCGAGGCGGACATCCGCCCCGTACCAGCGATGGATAACCGACTGCTGGATCACCTCCTGCGGCGTCCCCTGGGCGACCAGGCGGCCCTGGTGAAGCAGCAGGATGCGGTCGGCCCACAGGGCGGCGAGGTTAAGGTCATGCAGCACCACGCACACGTGCAGTTGCCCGCCGGCGGTGAGCCGTTTGAGCAAGCGCAGCAGATGCTGTTGATAGTAAAGGTCCAGCGCCGAGGTGGGCTCATCGAGAAACAGCCAGCCCTGCGGCGTGCCGTCGCGCCACAGCTGCGCCAGACAGCGGGCGAGCTGCACCCGCTGCTGCTCGCCGCCGGAAAGGGCGGGATAGCGGCGGCCGGCAAGGTCATCGCAGCCGGTGACGGCCATTACCGCCGCCAGCTCCGCCGGGTCCGCGGTCGGGCCCCACGGCGAGCGCCCCATGGCGATGACCGTTTCCACCGTCCAGTCGGCCTGCAGGGCCGTACGCTGTAGCATGACCGCCCGCCGGCGCGCCAGCGCCTCGGGTGACCACGCCTCCAGCGGCGTGCCCGCCAGATGGCGGGTGCCGCTATCCGGGGTCAGGTACCCGGTCAGCAGCCGCAGCAGGGTGGATTTGCCAGCGCCGTTCGGCCCGATAAGCGCCGTCATTTCGCCGCCGCGCAGCGCGACGGAGATGTTGTCGATAATCTGCCTCTGGCCGAGGCGAAGCGCCAGCCCCTGCGCGCAATATTCATTAGCCATGTTTGGGGTTCTCCCGACGAAAGACCAGCCACAGAAACCAGGGGGCGCCCAGCAGACTGGTGAGCAGACCGACAGGCATCTCCGCCGGCGCCGCCACGGTGCGGGCCAGGGTGTCGGCCAGCAGAAGCAGGATCGCGCCGGCCAGCAGCGAGCCGGGGATCAGCCCGCGATGGTCCGGCCCCAGCCACAGGCGCATCAGGTGCGGCACCACCAGGCCAATAAAGCCGATGACGCCGCTGATGGCCACCGCCGCGGCCACCAGCACCGCGCTGCACAGCAGCAGCCAGCGCTGCAGCGCCCGCACGTTGACCCCGAGATAGTGCGCCTCTTCATCGCCGAGCTGCAGCAAATTCAGGCGGGAGGCCATCCACCACACCGCCAGCGCCGCCGGGATGATCAGGGTCGCAGCCACCAACAGTGTCGGCCACTCGGCCTGGCCCAGACTGCCCATGCCCCACAGCGACAGCTGGCGCAGCTGGGCGTCGTTGCTCAGCCAGGCCAGCACGCCGACCAGCGCCCCGCACAGCGCGTTGATGGCGATCCCCACCAGCAGCAGGCGCGACAGCGACCCCTCCTCCGCCCGGCTGAGGATAAAAATCACCACCATCACCGCCAGGCTACCGATAAACGCCGCCAGCATCGGCATATACAAGGCGATCAGCCCCGTTGCGGAGAGCGGGAGCACCAGCCAGCAGGCCACCGCCAGGGCGGCGCCGCTGCTGATGCCCAGCAGGCCCGGGTCGGCAAGCGGGTTGCGAAACAACCCCTGCATCACGCAGCCGGAGAGGGCCAGCGCCGCGCCTACCAGCAGGGCCAGCAGCACCCGCGGCAGACGGATGGTCAGCCAGATGTGGCGCAGCATCTCATCCCCGGCGGGCAGCAGGCTGGCCAGCGGCAAACGCATCGCGCCAAGGGTGGTGGCGAACAGCGTCAGCAGGATCAGCAGCAGCGTCATCAACAGCAAACGGCGGGCGAGGGCAGGGCGCATCAGGGCAGATGCTCCGCTTTTTCACGCAGCGCGATAATCGCCTGCGGGGTGCGCGGCCCAAAACCGAGCAGGGCCATATCGTCGATCGTCAGCAGCTGCTTATGACGCCCCGCCGGGGTCTGCGCCAGACCGGGCAGTTTCCACAGCCCGGCTTCGCCGCCCATCCCTTTGAGACCATCGGCGGAGATCACCACCAGATCCGCCTGGCTGGCGGCCACCCCCTCCTGCGACATCGCCCGATAGTGGTCGAAGCCCTGCATCGCGTTCTGCAGCCCGGCGGCGCGAATGGCGCCATCGGCCGCGGTGCGTTGCCCGGCCACCAGGGTATTCATTCCGCCGTGGCTGAGAATAAACAGCACCCGCTTAGTAACCGGCTGCGTTGGAATGGCGGCGATCTGTTGCTGAAGCTGCTGGCGCAGCGCGTCGCCTGCCGGGGTTTTGCCTAACGCTTCGGCAATGACGGCCACTTTGTTATCGATCGCGGCCAGGCTTTCGCCGCCCGGCACGTTAACCACCTTCACGCCGCTCGCCTGCACCTTGTGTAAGACCAGCGAGGGCTGCGCCTGGGCGCTCGCTAGCACCAGCTGCGGACGTAATGCGAGGATCCCCTCGGCGTTCAGCTGCCGCAGGTAGCTGACATCCGGCAGCTTTTGCGCCGCCGGGGGCCAGCTGCTGGTGCTGTCCCGGGCGACCAGGCTCTGTTGCGCGCCAAGGGCATAGACGATCTCAGTGACATCGCCGCCGAGGGTGACGAGCCGCTCCACAGCGGCGTGGCTCAGCAACGGGAAGGCGATGAGAAGCAGTAACCAGCGCATCATGCGGGCAGTCCTTCGCGGGTCAGACGATCCACCTGCTGGCGCCATTGCGCCTGCTCGGGGTGGCCCTCGCTGCGCTGGCCATAGAGCTGGGCGATCTGGGTGCCGTCTTTGGCGAACAGCTCGACGCTGGTGACGTGTCCGTCTGAGGTCGGCTTACGGGTCACCCACACTTCATCGAGGCTCTCTTCGCGCAGATGCAGGGTAAAGGTGGTATTGAAGATATTCAGCCAGCCGCGCATGGGAGCCAGCTTTTCCAGGGCGCCGGTGAAGATCTGCACGCAGCCGCGATTGCCGACGAAGATCATGATTTCATTGCCCTCCTGGCGCACCGTCTCCAGTAACGCTGGCAGCGCATGGCGATCAACGCGGCAGGCGAGGTCGTCGCTCACCAGGCGGAAGGCCTGCTGGCGGGAAAGCTGATATTTACGCAGCAGACCGAAGAACTGGTGTACGTCGGTCATCGCGCGCCAGTCGTTCTCCAGGGCGGCGCCGTCGGCGCTCTCGGCATATTTCACCGGCTCCAGCGGGCGCAGGGCCAGCGGCGCCGGGGCCGCCACCCGATGTTCCGCGATCAGGGTGTCCCAGGCCGCCATGTCGGTCTGCGTGGTCGCATAGACTTTCAGCAGGGCGTCGCCGTGGTGGTCGAAAAACTGAATGCTCTGGCGACCGTTATCGTTCAAATGGAAGGCGCTGGCCCACTGGCTGAGGAACAGACGCAGATCGAGCGCGCGCGGGTTGAGCACCAGCCCGGCGTGGCCGCTGAGGTGCTGGTGCGTGAACTGGCCCACCTGCTCATGGACGGCATACTCGTTGCGACAGATGCATTTGGTTTCACCGACGCGCTCCAGGGCGGCAATCAGCGCCCGGGCGTCATCGATCAGGCGCACGGCATCGTGACCGAGGCGGGCGGCGGTCAGCTCGGCTTCGCTGATCCCCATTTCCGCGGCGATATCGCGGGCATATTTCGCGGTGCTGGACGCTTTGGTGGCCTGGTAGCGCTGCCACAGATCGGGGTGGGCATTGGGCATAATCATATCCTTCTCAATGTTCAATATCCCCGGCCGGCGGGCCGGGGCAGGTGAGTTGTTATTCGGGCAATCAGAAGTCGACGTTGACCCCAAGCTGCCAGGTGCGGCCCGGCATGACCGCCAGCGCTTTATCATTGGCGTCCTGGTTGGTGCCGGTCTCGATATTGCGGCTGCTCAGGTAATCCCAGTATTTACGATCGGTGAGGTTGTAGACCCCGCCATTGAGGCGCACGTTTTTCGCTACCTGCCAGTACGCGGTCCAGTCCAGCATGCCGTAGCCCGGCACGCGCATATAGTCGCTGCTGGCATCGGCGATGGCGGACCCGCTGTTGCTGTAGCTTTCGCGGTTGGTGGCGGTCGCCTGTTTCCCCTTGACGAAGGTCGCCGTTAGGGCGGTGCCGTAGCGTTTCGCCGGATCGTCCCACGCCACGCCGACGATAGCTTTCATCGGCGCTACGCTGTCGAGGTCGACGTATTTATCGCCGCTGTAGCTGGATTTCGATTTCCCTTCGCTATAGCCGAGGGCGAGGGTGGCGCTCAGGCCGTTCACCTGCTCATACCAGGTGCCAAAGTTAAATTTGGTGCTGATCTCACCGCCGTAGATATAGGCTTTATCGCGGTTTTCCGCCTGATAAATGGTGTAGATGTTCGACGGCACGTTAGTGAACTGGCCCGGATTATTCGCCCGGGTATAGCGGGTATAGGCGATAAAGTTCTTATAGCTGTTGTAGAACAGCGCTGTGCGCAGGGTGATGCCTTCGGTAACTTCCCCCTTCAGCCCCCACTCGAGATTATCGCTGGTTTCCGTCTTCAGATCGGTATTGCCGATCAGGGCATACTGCTGGCTGCCGGCGTAGCTGGACCCAAGGTTCCAGGATCCATACAGCTGGCTGGCGTTGGGGAACTGCGCGCCGCGCTGGTACTGCAGGTAGGTCATCAGGCGCGGGGTGAGGTCGTACTGGAAGGTCAACGACGGCAGAACCTGGGTATCGCTGTTTTTACCGTACAGATTCGCCACCGACGATTCGGTCAGCGCACTGCTGTTGGCGGCAAGGTCGGACAGATTTTCCGGCTTCGTCGATTGATGCACCACGCGCACGCCGGGAATGATGGCGAAGTTGTGGCTATCAAGGTCGAAGTTGATCTTATCCTGGACAAAGCCGCCGAGAGTGTAGCTGCGGCTGTCCGCCTCCGGCTGCATGATCTCGCTGTAAACGTTGGGGATCGGCGACTGGCTGAAGGGCCGCTGGGTTTTGCTGGTGCTGGCGTTAAAGCCGGCGCTCAGATCGTGGCGGCCCAGGGTTTTCGCCAGCGCGGTCTGCAGGCCCCAGGTGTCGGTGTCGTAGTTGGAGTTCACCGTCTGCATTCTGCGGGTGATGCTGTCCGGCATATACGTCCAGTCATGGGCTTCGGTATGCTGGTAGTAGATTTTCGTGGAGACGCTGTCGAGGTAGTCATTCATCGGCGTCCAGTCATCCTTCAGGCTCAGGCCCCAGCGTCGGGTCTGGCTGGTCTGGTTGGCGGTGCCGATGGTGCTGTTACCGCTGGAGTCCCAGGTATCGTAGTGGGTGTGGTTGGTTTTATGGTAATAGTCGAAGGTGCTGGTTAGCTTGTGCTCGTCGTTGGGCTGCCAGATCCCGGAGGCCAGAAAGGCATCGGAGTGCCAGTTCGCCGGGTAGGCGTCGACGGTGCCGCTGTTGTTTTCGGTTTCCTGGCCGTCGCGGCGGCTGTAGACCAAAATGCCGCGCAGGAACTCATCGCCGCCGGCGACGGTCACCCCGTTGTGCCAGCTGCGATCCGCGGAGTCGTAGCCGCTGCGATAGCCGAAGGCGCTGGTTTTGCCCGGGCGCAGGTAATCATCCGCCGATTTCGGGCGGAAGGAGACATTCCCTCCGATGGCGCTGTTGGCCGTTTCCGTCGAGGTGGCGCCGGACTGGATATCCACGCTGCCGTACATATACGGGTCGATATAATCGCGGCCGATGCCGAAGGTATTGAGCCCCGAGCGGCCGACGTAGCCGCGGCCGGTGGCGTTGGGCTGGGCGATACCGTCCACGTCGATACCGACGCGGTTGCTCTCCATGCCGCGAATGTTGTAGCCGGTGTAGCCCCCGCGGTCGAAGCCGCTTTTGCCGTTGCCGGATCCGCCGCTGGCCCCGGTGGCGCTGATGAGCGGTTCATAGCGCATGATCGAGCCGAAGTCGTTAGCGCCTTTGTCCTCCAGCTCCCGGGCGCTGATGCTGTGCTCGTTACCGGCTTTTTGCGCCGGCGCCGGCGCGGGAGCGGTGACGGTCATTTGTTCCGAGGTGTCATCCACCGCCTCGCCGCCGATGGCGGAAGTGCCTGCTGCGATGGCAGAAGTTTGATAAATTGCTGCAAGCAAAGAGGTCACCAGCAGGCGTTTTTTACACCCTGCTGCTGACGGAGTCGATTTGTACATAGTCGCCACGCCTTGATCGTTATTAGTATCGGCTCACGCGTTACTTCCAGAGTTGCAGGTTGCTCCGTCTTTTCCGTTGCGGATAGGGTCTTACTCCATTTGTTGATTGCGAATGGTAATGATAGGTATTATCGTTTGCAACAAAATATTCATGTATTCCTCATTTAAACTGCACTTTGTTTACACTGTGCCCTTTCAGCCTGAGCGAGATGACGATGAATTCAAAAGCGGCTATCACTATCACCTATTGTTCCCAGTGCAACTGGATGCTGCGCGCCAGCTGGATGGCGCAGGAGCTGTTACACACCTTCAGCACCGATATCGCCTCGGTGACGCTGGTGCCGGGCACCGGCGGGATCTTCACTATCGATATCGACGGCCAGCAGATCTGGGAGCGCAAGCAGGATGGCGGCTTTCCGGATGCGGCAGAGCTGAAACGCCGGGTGCGCGATGTCTGCTTCCCGGAAAAAGCATTGGGGCATGTTGATAAACCCGCTAACCCGACCTAATCGTTAGGAAAGCGGCTGCGTGGCCCGTTTAAAAGGTGTATTATTGATGCATCTTTTTGTGGAGAGGGAAGTTGACGGTGGGCAAACGCATCGAACGTGAAAAGCAGACGATCGGTCGGATGATTGGGCTTTATCAGCGCCGCTGTCCGGATGCCCGCGACGACGGCGAACACTATCAGGCGCTGAACGCCTACGCCGACAAGCGGCTTGATAAGTGCGTGTTTGGCGACAATAAACCGGCCTGCAAGCAGTGTCCGGTACACTGCTATCAGCCGGCGAAGCGCGAAGAGATGAAGCAGATTATGCGCTGGGCCGGGCCACGAATGCTCTGGCGCCACCCGATCCTGACCCTTCGCCATCTGCTGGATGACAGGCGGCCGGTGCCGCCGCTGCCGGAAAAATATCGACCGAAAAAATAGCGGCCTTTCCCCGGCCTGGGCTGCGCGCAGCCGGGGGACAAGCGCAGCCCCGGTAAGGCGTTAGCCGCCACCGGGGATGGGTGATGAAGCCTTCTGTTTCTGACTATCCCGGATCGTGCTTGTCACAAAGGCGACCACAAACAGCGCGCTGAACAGCACCACGATAGTCGGCGCCGGCGCGCTATCGAGATAAAACGCCAGCCACACCCCTCCCGCCGAGCAGCAGACCGCTACCGCCACCGCCAGCAGCAGGGCGTGGATAAAGCGCCGTACCAGCAGGAGCGCGATCGCCCCGGGGGCAATCAGCAGCGAAATCGACAGAATAATCCCTACCGACTGCAGCGTCGCGACGATGGTCAGGGCGATCATGCACAGCATGCCGTAGTGCAGCAGTCCGCCGCGCAGGCCGCTGGCTTTGGCCTGCGTCGGATCGAAGGCGTGCAGCAAAAAATCCCGCCATTTCAGCCCGATAATCAGCGCAATCACCAGCGCGATAGCCGCCGTTTGTCCAATATCGCTGAGGGAGATCCCGAGCATGTCGCCGAACAGAATATGGTCGAGATGGACGTCGGACTGGATCGCTACGTACAGCACCAGCCCGGCGCCAAACATGCCGGAGAAGACAATCCCCATGATGGTATCGCGTTTGAGGCGGCTGTTGTCGTCGAGAAAACCGGTCGTCACGGCGCAGAGCAGTCCGGCGATAAACGCGCCGATGGCGAAGGGGATGCCGATAATGTAGGCCAGCACCACGCCGGGAAAGACCGCGTGGCTCATGGCGTCGCCCATCAGCGCCCAGCCTTTTAGTACCAGAAAGACCGACAGCAGCGCGCAGGGCACGGCAACGACCATCGATACTGTTATCGCGTTGACCATAAAAGGAAACTGGAACGGGGCCAGGATCAGATTCAGCATGCGGCCTCCCCGGCGCGGCGACGGTTGGCCAACAGGCCATGCTTCGGCGCGAAGATAAAGGTGATGAGGAACAGCAGCGTTTGCGCCACCACGATAATGCCGCCGGTGGCGCCGTCGAGGTAGTAACTGAGCCAGGCGCCGAAGAAGCTGGTCAGGCTGCCGATGGCGACGGCGATGGCCAGCAGGCGCGGGAAGCGGTCGGTTAACAGCCAGGCGGTGGCGCCGGGGGTGACCACCAGGCAGATAACCAGAAAGGCGCCGACGGTCTGCAGCGCCGCTACGGTGCAGGCCGCCAGCAGGGTAAAGAACAGCAGCTTCAGGCCGCGGGTGTTCAGACCAATCGAGCGGGCGTGGTGCTCATCGAAGAAGGTCACCATCAGATCTTTCCACTTCAACAGCAGGATCGCCATCGAGATAAAGCCGATCGCCGCCAGCTGGATAATATCCTCCGGGGCGATGGCCAGAATATTGCCGAGGATAATAGTCTGGATATTCACCGACGTCGGGTTCAGCGACACCATAAACAGCCCGATCCCGAAGAAGGAGGAGAAGATCAGGCCGATAATCGCATCCTCTTTCAGCCGCGACCGCTGCTGCAAAAACAGCATACTGCCCGCCGCCAGGCCGCCGGAGAGAAACGCGCCGAGGGCAAACGGCAGGCCGAGCATATAGGCCCCGGCGACGCCGGGCACAATCGAGTGGGAAAGGGCGTCGCCAATCAGCGACCAGCCCTTCAGCATCAGGTAGCAGGAGAGAAAGGCGCAGACGCCGCCCACCAGCGCCGCCACCCACATCGCATTGAGCATATAGTGATAGCCAAACGGCTCCAGCAGCCAGCTCATCGTGGGCCTCCCGCCGCGCGCCGGCTGATAAACGGCCGCTCGTCATCGGTGATAATCTGCGCTTCCGCACCGGTGAGCGCGACGTGGCGCAGTACGCCGCTGAAAGCCCGCTCCAGATTCTCGGCGGTGAAGGTGGTTTCTGTCGGGCCGCTGGCCAGCACGGTGCCTTTTACCATCACCGTGTAATCGCAAAATTCACTTACGGACCCGAGATTATGGGTGGAGACCAGCATGGTACAGCCCTCATCGCGGAGCTCGCGCAGCAGGCTGATGATCCGCGCTTCGGTCTGCACATCGACGCCGGTAAAAGGCTCATCCAGCAGGATCACCTGGCCCTGCTGAGCGATGGCGCGGGCAAGGAAGACGCGCTTTTTCTGCCCGCCGGAGAGCTCGCCAATTTGCCGATGGCGGTACTCGCTCATGCCCACGCGGGCCAGCGCGGCATCGACAATCTCGCGATCGCGCGGCTTTGCCCGCCGCAGCCAGCCCATATGGCCGTAGCGGCCCATCATCACCACATCCTCCACCAGCACCGGGAAGGACCAGTCCACCTCTTCCGACTGCGGGACATAGGCGACCAGGTTCTGGCGCAGCGCGCGGTTGACCGGCTGGCCGAGGATGGCGATCTCGCCGTGACCGACGCGCACAAAGCCCATCAGCGCTTTAAACAGTGTGGATTTACCCGAGCCGTTAACCCCCACCAGCGCGGCAATAGAGCCGCGCGGTACGCTGAACGAGGCGTCGCGCAGGGCGGTGTGGCCGTTGCGCCAGGTGACGGTGAGCTGGTCGACATACAGACCCGCTTGCGCAGTATTCATGGCTGTTTCCTCATCCCGTCCTGGATACCGTTGACGATGGTTTCGGTGGTGACGCGCAGCAGGTCGAGCCAGGTCGGCACCGGGCCGTCGGCGGCGCTCAGCGAATCGACATACAGCACGCCGCCGTAGTGGGCGCCGGCTTCGCGCGCCACCTGACGCGCCGGTTTATCGGAGATGGTGCTTTCGCTGAAGATGGTCGGGATCTGTTCTTTCTTCATGGTGTCGATAACCTTGCGCACCTGTTGCGGAGTGCCCTGCTGGTCGGCGTTAATCGGCCACAGATACAGTTCGCGCAGGTCATAGTCGCGGGCCAGATAGGAGAAGGCTCCCTCGCTGGTGACCAGCCAGCGCTTATCCTCGGGCAGCTGCGCCAGTCTGGCCTGTAGCGGCGCCATCGTCTGGCGGATCTTCTCTTTATAGGCCTCGGCGTTGCGGCGATAGGTGTCGGCGTGAGGCGGATCGTATTTCACCAGCGCATCGCGAATATTATCGACATAGATCAGGGCGTTATCTGCCGACATCCAGGCATGGGGATTGGGCTTCCCGCTATAGGGGCCTGCGCTGATGCCCATCGGCTGGATCCCCTCGCTGACCACCACCTCCGGGACGCCCTGCAGGTGCTGATAAAAGCGGGCAAACCACCGTTCGAGATTGAGACCGTTGCTGAGGATCAGCTGCGCCCCCTGCGCGCGTTTGATATCGCCGGGAGTAGGCTGGTAGTCGTGGATCTCCGCGCCCGGTTTGGTGATGGAGCTGACGACGGCGGCATCGCCGGCCACGTTCTGCGCCATATCGGCGATAACCGTGAAGGTGGTGATAACCCTGAATTTCTCCTGCGCCGAGGCCGGCGCCGCGGCCAGCAGGGCCAGCGCGCTGGCCAGCAGCCATGATTTCAGCGGTGTCAGGTGCAGCATAGGATCCCTCGCAATGATGTGGTTAATTTCCCAGCGTTTATAGCCATTGCTATGTTATATAGCACAAGCTATTTATAAATGAAAATAATTCTTATTTGCATACGTGGTTAATAATGAGCCGGGAAACGAAAGCGATAAGAAAGTGGAGAGATAAGGCTGGCCCGGCGCGAACCGGGCGAAGATCAAGAGATATCGGCGACCGACTGGCGCGGGATCAGGCGGCCAGCCAGCGAGCGGCCCTCGGCGGTGAAGGTTGGCCGGTCGTCAATCAGGCTGCGGATACGCTGAATACAGTTATCCAGCAGCGCTTCCAGTGGCCAGGAGATGCAGGTCAGCGGTGGGTAGAGCAGCGAGGCGAGCGGGGAATCCTCAAGGCTCAGCAGGGAGACCTCCTGCGGGACGGCGATGGTGAATTCGCGCAGCAGGCGCATTGCCTCAGCCGCGTAGCGGTCGCGTTTAACGATAATGACTGAGTATTTACTGAAGCTGTTAATTAAGGTCAGCAGCGCCTGTTCGACATCATCGTTGGCCGTCAGCACCAGCTGGCGGTTAAAAGGAATGGAGTAGTTCTGCAGAACGTTGCGGTAGCCTTCCATCATCTGGCGGCTGGCATCGTCGCTATCGCTGTCCACCAGCAGGGCGATGTTGCGGTGTCCCTTGCCAATCACATAGCGGCAGGCGCTTTCGGTGGCGAAGGCGAAGTCATAGCCCTGGCTGTTGCTCCCGGCGACGCCGAAACGGTCAAAGGCGATAACGTTGCGCGGCGCGTCGGTAGCAACGGCGCCCAGCACCACCACCGCCACGCACTGGCGCTGCAGATCGTCGATCGCCGCCGCCTGCTCTACCGGATCGCTGACATACTGGACCAGCAGGCTTTTATTCAGCCCTTTCAGCGCCTGCGAGAGGAGCGGCAGCAGACGCGCGCCGTTGCTCTCGTCCTGCGCGGAAATCACCAGACCAACGTGGCTGGATGTCTGACTGGCGAGGTTTTGCGCGGCAAAGCTCGGGCGATAGTTGAGTTCTTCAACGGCCCGCAGCACAGCTTCCCGGCTCTCTTCGCGCACGCCCCGGGTGCCGGTCAGCACGCGGGAAACCGTCGCTCTTGAGACATTCGCTAATCTTGAAACATCATCAATCGTTGGCATGGCTTTTTCTGTCTGGACATTTTCGCCTAGCTTAACATACCTGCTGAAAAAAGTGTCTACCGTGGCCCGTCCACGGCGCCGGGCAGACGGGGCAGCCAGGCCGCGCCGCGCACGCCGCTGGCGTCGCCGAAGCGGGCCGGTTTGATCTGCGTGCGGCAGCTGTCGGAGAAGATCCACGGAACGATGGCGGCAGGCAGATCGCGATAGATCTGGCTGACGTTGGACAGACCGCCGCCCAGCACAATCACCTGCGGGTCGAGAATATTGATCACCGACGCCAGGCTACGGGCAAAGGCATCGATAAAGTGTCGCCAGTGGGCCAGCGCGCGCGGATCGCCGTTTTGCGCCGCGGCGACAATGGCTTCCGCACGGGCTTGTTCCCCGTAGCGGCGGGCGAAGCCGGTGCCGGAGAGAAAGCTTTCGATGCAGTTCGTTTTGCCGCAGTAGCAGGGCTGCGGCGGGCCATCCCGCTCAGAAGTATAGCCCGGCAGCGGATTATGCCCCCACTCCCCGGCGCCGGCGCCATCTACCGCCTCCGAAAGGGTGAAGCAGTCGGCATCGTTTGCCATCCACACCGGCTGGCCAAGCTGCTGCATGATATCCCGGCGCAGATCGTGGCCGTTGAGCACCAGGCAGTTGCAGTTTTTAATGCGTCCGCTTTGCGGATCGATTGCCCCAGGCAGGCCGATCCCCAGGGTGAATGGCTGGGGGCTGACCGCGCGAATATCGGCAATCAGGGTCAGCAGCTGACGCATAAAGGCGTCATAGCTCTCTTTGTGGGTCGGCCGGCGCAGGCGCTGGACGCATTCGCCTGCCGGGTCCAGCAGTACGGCTTCCATTTTGGTGCCGCCAATATCTATTCCAAGATGTAACATAGTGACCTCGGGGAATCAGACCCGGCCAGCGCGCCTGGCCGGGGAACGCGCTAGGCGTGAAGTGGTTGCGCGCGGTAAATCGCAATCAGTTCGGCAATCAGCTCTTTCGCCAGAATGGAGGTCATCAGGTGATCCTGAGCATGGACCATTACCAGCGTCATTTTGGTTTTTCCCTCGCCTTCGTCAGCTTCGATAAGCTGGGTCTGTACAAGGTGAGCTTCGCGGGAATAGTGCGCCGCTTCCTGCATTTTGGCGTCGGCGGTGGCGAAATCACCCGCTTTAGCAGCGTGCAGCGCTTCGTAGCACAGACTACGTGACTGGCCGGCGTTGATGATGATCCCCATCACCTGTTCTTCTAATTCCATGATTATCCTCTGAATCGTTAGCGTTAAGCGGTTTGCGCCGCGTTGTCAGCCTGGCCGACGGCGTTTTCACGCTCCTGGGCCAGCAGCTGTTTTTCGTAAGCTTTGAGAAATGGCAGGTACATCACCATGGCGGTGGCCATACAAATGAGGCACAGGATCACCGGGCTAAAGCTCCAGTTCGCCGCCCACGAGGCGCCGATGGGCGCCGGCGTTGTCCACGGCGTCATCGATACTACGCGGCTGACGAGATCCAGCTTCAGCGCAAAGTACGCCAGGGTCGCGTTGACCATCGGCACCAGCACGAACGGCAGGAAAAACAGTGGGTTCATGATGATCGGCGCGCCGAAGAGGATCGGTTCGTTAATATTGAATACCCCCGGCACGACCCCCATCCGGCCAATCGTCCTCAGATGCACGGCCTTGCTGCGCAGCAGCATCAGCGCCAGCGGCAGGGTGGAGCCGACGCCGCCGATCAGCAGATAGTGATCCCAGAAGCCCTGGACATAGATGTGCGGGATAGCGGTACCTGCCGCCATGGCCGCCTGATTGACCGACAGGTTGGCCATCCAGAACGGGTTCATGATCCCGGTGACGATCAGCGCGCCGTGGATCCCGGCGAACCACAGCACCTGACAGACCAGCACTGACAACAGAATGGCCGGCAGCGTATCGGAAGCCGCGACCAGCGGTTTGACCAGCGACATGATCGCTTCCGGAATGATCATCCCCAGCTGAGCCTCGATAAACAGGTTCAGCGGATGCAGCGTCAGAATGATCGCCAGCACCGGGATCAGGATCTCGAACGAGCGCGCCACCCCGGCAGGCACTTCCGGCGGCAGACGAATGGTGATGTTATGCCGCTTGAGGAAGGCGTACAGCTCGGTGGAATAGATGGCCACCAGAATGGCGGTGAAAATCCCCTGACCGGAGAAGTAGGCAGTAGAGATCTGGCCATCTTTCAGCGGCGCGGCCACCAGCAGAAAAGACATCAGCGACAGCATCCCGGCGGTCAGCGAGTCCAGGTGATGGTGTTTGGCGAGGCTGGCGGCGATCCCGACGGCAATGAACAGGGTCATCACCCCCATGCTGAAGTTGAACGGCAGCATCAGCGCATCGCGATGATCGAGCGAAAATTGCAGCCAGGCGCGGGCAAAGCCCCACGTCGTATCCGGAGAAAACGGCGGAAAGATAAATACCAGCAAAAACGAGCCTACGATCATAAAGGGCAGGGCGGTAATAAAACCGTCGCGGATCGAGGTGATGTATTTTTGCTGGCCGATCGCCCCCGCCATAGGCGTGATCTGCCGTTCGATCACATCGATCAGTTTAGCGTACAGAGAGCTCATGTTCTTTCCTTAGTTCTTGTTTTCAATGAGGGAAAGGGCGAAATCGAGGACCGCGGCGCCTTTTTGCATGCCGTAGTCCATCATATTGATGGGTTCGACGCGGATACCGTATTTATCCGCCTGTTTTTGCAGATCCTGCTGCATGTATTTCACCTGCGGCCCCAGCAGCACCACCTGATAATGGCCAACCTGTTCGGCGAACTCCGCTACGCCATAGGCATTGATCTCTACCGGCAGATCCCGCTGTTCGGCTTCGGCAATCATTTTTTTCATCAGCAGGCTGGTGGACATGCCTGCCGAACAACACAACATTATTTTTTTCATAAGTACCGCTCCTGATGAGGTTGGATGAGCGGACTATAGTCAAAATGGATGCATTACGGAAAGCGCTTTCCGTTTGTGGATTTATTAATTGTGACCATGATCACCTATGGCAGGCTTTCACTTTCCGGTGTTGTGGGCGATCATCCCGGCGAGACAACCATTCGCAAAGGTAGGAGTATGAACATTCAGTTAATGAATGTGGCCGTGGATATCATCGAGCAGCGGCTGGCGCCGCTGGCGAATGTTCTGACGCGCAACAACCACATTACGGCGATGCGCGATAGCTTTGCGCTGGCGATGCCCTTTGTGATTGTTGGCAGCCTGTTGGTGCCCATTTTGTTTCCGCCCGTTTCCATAGACGGCGCCTCGCGTTTCGGCCAGGTCTATTTGCTGCTGCGGCCTATCCTGCTGCCGACCTTTCAGCTAACCATTGGCCTGGTGGCGCTGATTGTCGCCTTCGGCGCCAGCGCCAGTCTCGCCAAGCAGTACCGTCTGCCGGAACGGCTCTGCGGTTTAACCGGGTGTCTGGCTTTTCTGCTGTTTATCGGCTTTCGCGAGACTGCGGTGAGCAATGTTTATCTCGGCGGTATGGGGATATTTACCGCCCTGATATCCAGCACCTATTCCATTGAGATAATTCGCTTTTTCTACAAAAAAGGCTGGTGTATTCGCTTGCCTGATGAAGTGCCGCTGATGACCCGCAATGGCTTTCAACTGCTGATCCCGCTGCTGGTGGTGATGCTGTCGATAAGCGTGATGAATGCCATACTGCTGCAGACCACCGGACGCATCGTACCGGAGTTGATCAGCGAAGCGGTGCGGCCGCTGGTGCTGGCGTCCGACACGCTGATGGCGGTACTGATCTCTTTATTTATCTGTAACTTACTCTGGTTTATCGGTATCCATGGCGCGCTGATCATCACCGGGATCATGAACCCCTTCTGGATGACCTATCTGTTTGAAAATCAGCAGGCGCTGGCGGCGGGTTCGCCAACGCTGCCGCATATTTATCTGCAGGGGTTCTGGGATTTTTACCTGCTGATCGGCGGTATTGGCTCCACTTTGCCGCTGGTGCTGATGGCGATGCGCAGCCGCTCGCGGCAGCTGAAAAGCGTGGCAAAAATTGGCCTGCTGCCGTCGCTGTTTAATATCAACGAGCCAATACTGTTTGGTTTTCCGGTAATCATGAACCCGGTTTTTTTACTGCCGTTTCTCTTTGTTCCGCTGATAAATGCCTGTATCGCATGGTATTTAACTCAGCTGGGTATCCTCGACCGCGCGGTGGCGATGCTGCCATGGTCGATGCCTTCCCCGCTGGGGGCAGCATGGTCGGCGAACGGTAGCTGGAAAAATTTGTGCATGAGCCTGTTCGCGATGTTTAACGCCTGGATGCTCTATCGCCCCTTCTTCAAAGTGTACGAACGCCAGCTCGCGGAAACCGAACGCTGACCCCCTCGCCGTCGGCGGCTTATCCCCCGGCGGCACTCATTCACCTGCTCCTCCTTCCGCTCTGCTGCCGGCTCCCGGCGGCATTCTTGTTATTTTATGTGATCAGTCTCACGAATATATTCGTCGCAGAGCGAATTTTGTGAACCAGATAGGCAATTATGGAAAGCGCTTTCCATTAACGGATGTACATTTCCATTTTTGATCCGTAAATTTCCCCTCCGTTATCGGTTCGTGTTAACAAACATAACGTGGGAAAAAAATAATGATAAAGCTGAAACATTCAATACCTCTGGCTCTCCTCTCGCTGGCAGGGGCCAGCAGCCTGGCCTGCGCCGATCCGAAGTATGATTTTGCGCTGCATGGCTATATCCGCTCCGGGATCCTGGCGAACTCCGATGGCAACCGCGCGGACTCCGTCGGCCTGATGCCGGACGGTAAGTGGCGACTGGGCAACGAAGAAGACACCAAGATCGAACTGATCCCCACCGTGACGCTGACGGCGGACAGCGGCGTGGTGGCGAAAGTGCAGGCCAACCTCACTCACCAGTCGAAATGCACCTCCGACTGGAACTGTCAGGATGACGATGGCCATGACGTACAGTTTCGCGAAGGGTTCGCCGAGCTGAGCAATCTGGATTTTGCGCCGGAGATGACCTTCTGGGCCGGTAAGCGCTACAGCAGCTCCAACACCTCCAGCCATCAGTTCGACTGGGAGTACATTCAGTACAACGGCACCGGCGGCGGCTTCGACAACATGGATCTCGGCTTCGCCCGCTTCGACGCCGGGGTCTACGCCTTTTCACCCACCGATGAAACCAAAGCCTACCCGGTGGATAAGGGAGATCAGGGCTACCCGGATGACTATTCCCTCAACCTGTGGCTGAAAAAGATCGCCGGGACAGGCTTCGATCTGGAGCTGATCGGCCACCATATGAACCGTAACGAAAACCACCCGACTTCCGCCGAGAAGGGTTATGGCGTGACCGGTATTTATAACTTTGACGGTTTCTATGGCCTGACCGGAGGCTACTCCCGCCTCGCATTGCAGTACGGGAAAGGGCTGGCGGCGGGTGACTCGCTGGGTAAAAACGGCTGGGGCTGGGCCAATCTGGAAAACACTCAGTCCTGGCGAGTGGTGCTGGATAGCGTGGCCTCGATGGGCGACCTGGAGATCTCGACCTTCGCTTTCTGGCAGAAAGATAAAAACTACCGCTGGTGGACGGAAGATGACCGTGGCTGGGGACGCTCGATGTGGGTCGCCGGTATCCGCCCTTATCATCAGATCACCCGCAACTTTGCCATGCAGTACGAGCTGGGCTACGAATACCTGGATGACAAAAACTACAAAGGGGTCAACGGCAAAGGCAAAGGCGGCCTGACCAAAGTCACCGTTGCGCCAACCCTGACCTTTGACTCCGGTTTCTGGGCACGCCCGCAGCTGCGCTTCTTCGTCACCTACGCGAAGTGGGATAAAGGTGTCTCCGATGCGCTGGACGGCAACTACAACTGGGATACCAATACCATCACCGCCGGCGGGTATTCCCGCAGTGGCTCTACCGACACCGTTAACTTCGGCGTACAGGCCGAGGTCTGGTTCTAAGGAGAGACAACGATGAAGCCGATGAAAAACCTGCTGCTGATGGGGCTGCTGTCCGCGCTGGGAGCCGGCGGGGCGCTGGCCGCCGAGCGCTCGCACTTTACGCACTTTATCACTCGCGACGGCGCCACCCTCAAGGACGGCGACAAGGTGTTTCGTTTCGCCGGGATCCACGCGCCGGAGCTGCACCGCATTGAAGACGACGCCCGCGGCCCCTGCAGAGCAGACCCGCGCGGCTGGGGACAATACTTTAAATGGCCAACTGCGCAGGAGCAGCAAAACTGGATCCAGGCGATGGTGCAAACCGGGGCGAAAGCCCAGCGCGTCTACGTGCTGTCGGTGCAGCAGGAATTTGATAAAGCCTGCGGGCGCGAGACCCATATTCTGGCGCCGGAAACGGCGGACGGCATGCCGCGGCTGAATGAGAAAGCCATGCGGGTGTATGACAACATGATTGCCGAAGCGGACAAACAGGGATTGCGTCTGATCCTGCCGTTTATCGACCACTGGTGGTGGTGGGGCGGGCGCGAGCAGCTGGCGGCGTTCTATCATGAAAAAGCGGAAGACTTTTATCGGACCGATAGCAAGACCTTCAAAGCCTATCTGGATGTGATCCGCCAGGTTATCACCCGGACAAATACCGTCACCGGTCGCGCCTACTATGATGAAAAGGCGATCATGGCCTGGGAAACCGGTAACGAGCTGGAGGATACCAACGCCGATTTCCTGCATCAGACCGCGGCGTGGATTAAAAAGTGGGCCCCTCACCAGTTAGTGGTGGATGGTACCTATAAGAAAATCAATTCCTTTGCGCTGACCGACCCCAATGTAGATATCGTCAGCAATCACTATTACACCAATGCCGATAATAACCATCCCGGGCAGGTGACGCAGGATCTGCGCGCCGTCGGCGGGCAAAAAGTCTATCTCGTCGGCGAGTTTGGCCTGCTGCCGGCAGATCAACTGAACGCCATTATGCAGTCGATCGTTCACAGCGACGTCAACGGGGCGCAAGCCGCCGGCGGGCTTGTCTGGGGATTCCGTGGCCATCGTCACGACGGCGGCTTCTACTGGCATAAGGAGTCGACCGGGCACTACAGTTACCACCTGCCGGGGTTTGCCAAAGAAGGCGAAGCGAACCAGGAGCAGGCGGTGGTCGATTTGGTGCGCACGGCCGCGGCGCAGATGGCCGGGCAGCAGACGATGGCGCCGCTGCCGAAGCCGGACGCGCCTTTGCTGCGCGAGACCACCTCGCCCTTCGCGATCAACTGGATGGGAGCCGCGGTGGGACGCAGCTACGATGTCGAACGCGCTGGCTCGCCGACCGGGCCGTGGACGGTGGTGGGCCGGGATATCTCCGATGGCGTTAACGAATGGAATCCGGAAACCATGGTTCTGTTCCGCGACGATTATCGTCAGCTTCAGCTCGGGCATATGTACTACTACCGGGTGACGGCGAAAAACGAGAGTGGTCGTTCTGCCCCTTCCAATGTGATTAGCGTGCAGCATAGCGAGGAGAATCAGCCGCCGGTTATCACGCTGGAACCGGCCCTAACCACCACGCAGGACCAGGGCGTCAAGCTTACGGCCAGCTGGCAGGACGATGGCCTGCCGTCGCGAGAGGTTAAGGTGGGCTGGCAGCACGCCGGTGAGGGACTCGTGCATTTCTGCCATGCCGATCGGGCTCAAACCCGGGCCTGGTTTACGACGCCAGGTACCTATGCGCTGACGTTCACTGCCGACGATGGGCTGCTGAAAAGCAGCAAAACCGTGACCGTGACGGTGGGCGAGGCGGCGGGGAAAGCGCCGGCGGATTTCTGTCGTTATCACGGCGAAGTTTATGGCGTGGCTGAGGGGCGCCTGACGGTAATGAAGAGTGATAAAGACGCGCTGGCAGTTGGCGAGGACGGGTTCCTCGGCCCATTTGCCAGCGAGGGGGATAAGATCAGCTGGCATGTGCAGGCGCCGTGGAGCGGTCAGTTCCAGCTCAACGTAACCTTCAACGGCAAATGGGGCGGCAAGCAGAACTCCTTTGTCGTCAACGGGGGCGCTCCGCAGGCCGTGGCCTTCCCGCAGACGGATGAGCAGGGCCAGCAGCTGCGGATACCGGTGACGCTTAACGCGGGGACTAATCAGATTGACTTCGGCCGCTTCGCCGGCGACTGGGGCTATATGTTCATTAAATCGATCGAAGTGGTCGTGGAGTAGTACGTTCAGGCTGCGCCAGACGGGCGCAGCCTTTTTTCGAAGGAGAGGTTATGCAGCAGTATCAGTTTCCGCAAGGGTTTCTGTGGGGGGCGGCGGCGTCTGGCCCGCAAACGGAAGGGGTCACCAATAAGCGCCATCGTTCCATCTGGGACAGTTGGTTTGCCGAACAGCCGGAGCGATTTTATCAGCAGGTAGGGCCGCAAACCGTGTGTGATACTTATCATCAGTATCCGCAGGACGTGGCGCTGATGAAAAAGACCGGCTTCAACTCGTTTCGCACCTCAATTCAGTGGTCACGACTGATCGCTGATTTGGAAACCGGCGCGCCGGACCCGGACGCGGTGCGTTTTTATCACGCCTATCTTGATGAGATGATCGCCAACGGCATTGAGCCGATGATCAATCTCTACCATTTTGATATGCCGGAGGTGCTGCAGAAACAGTACGGTGGCTTTGAATCGGCGCACGTAGCAGAGCTGTTTGCCCGCTTTGCCCGCACCGCCTTTAGCCTGTTTGGCCATAAGGTTAAATACTGGATAACCTTCAACGAGCCGATTGTACCGGTTGAGGGAGGCTACCTGTACGATTTCCACTATCCGTGTAAGAAAGATGGTCGGCTGGCGGCGCAGGTGGCGTTTAACATTATGCTGGGGCATGCCAAAGCGGTCACGGCTTATCGTGAACTGGCGCTGGCGGGCGAGATCGGCGTGGTGCTCAACCTGACCCCGAACTATACGCTCACCGATAGCGACGCGGATAAAAAGGCCGCCGGGTATGCCGACCTGTTTTTTAACCGCAGCTTCCTTGACCCGCTGGTAAAACATGAATTCCCCAAAGCGCTGTGCGAGATCCTCGCCGCCCACGACTGCCTGCCGACGACCAGCAAAGACGACGTGGCGTTGATCCTCAGCGCGGAGATCGATTTTCTTGGGGTGAATTATTACGTGCCGCGGCGGGTAAAAGCGCGTGAGAGCGAATATGACCTCGATTATTTCACCCCGGAATACTATTTCGAAAACGCGGTGAACCCGCAGGGCCGCTTTAACCCCTATCGTGATAACAACGAGATCCTGCCGCAGGCTATTTATGACATTGCCGCCAATATTCGCGAAAACTATGGCAATATTAAGTGGTATCTCGCGGAAATCGGCATCGCGATGGATCGAGAATCAGAGGGAGAGCCCGGGGCGGACGGGGTGATAGACGATAATTTTCGCATACAGCTGATGGAGGAGCATCTGGTGCAACTGCACCGCGCCATTGCCGACGGCGCGAACTGCTTTGGCGTACACCAGTGGACGTTTATCGACAACTGGTCGTGGATCAATGCCTTCAAACGGCGCTACGGCTTCTGGCGACTGGATCTGGAGACCGGCGAGCGACATATAAAACGCAATGCGCTGTGGTTTGCCGAACTGGCGACCAGCAACGGTTTTACCAGCGACAAATAGCGCTCTGCGCCAGCGCTCCCTCTTACCGGCGCGCAAAGAGGGAGCGTGCGAGGCTACACCAGCTCGTCTTTATTAATGCCCAGCCGCTTCATGCGCGACAGGAGCGTGGTGCGCTTCAGCCCCAGCCGCTGGGCGGCGCCCTTCGGCCCGGCCACCACGCCGTTGCTCTCCTTCAGCACCCGGACGATCAGCTGATATTCATCTTCGCCTTCCTCAGGCAGGACCTCTGGCGACCGCGGAGGCTCGACGATATCCCGCTCCGGCAGGGAGAGCTGCAGCACGTTGCCGCGGGTCAGCAGCACCGCCCGTTCGATGACGTTTTCCAGCTCGCGCACGTTGCCCGGCCACTCCATGCGCGTCAGGGTACGCAGGGTCTCCGCCGGAATGCTGTCGATATTGCGTCCCATGCGGCGGGCGATTTTGAAGGTAAAGGCCTTCACCAGCAGCGGGATATCGTCGGGACGCTCGCGCAGCGGCGGCAGGTGGATCGGGAACACGTTGAGCCGGTAGTAGAGGTCGCTGCGAAATTCCCTGTCGATAACCATCTGCTTGAGATCGCGGTTGGTGGCGGCGATCAGTCGGACGTCGGTCTGGATCAGCTTGTTGCTCCCCAGGCGCTCGAACTCCTGCTCCTGGAGAACGCGCAGCAGCTTGGGCTGCAGCTCCAGCGGCATATCGCCCACTTCATCAAGGAACAGGGAGCTTTTGTCCGCCAGTTCGAAGCGGCCGATACGCTGGGCGCTGGCCCCGGTGAAGGCTCCGCGTTCGTGGCCGAACAGATCGCTCTCCAGCAGACCGGCGGGCATCGCGGCGCAGTTCATCTTCACCATCCGCCGACTGTTTCGTCCGCTGAGGTTATGAATGGCGCGGGCGATAAGCTCTTTGCCGGTGCCGGTTTCACCGAGGATCAGTACGGTGCTGTCGCTGTGGGCCACCATCTCGACCTGCTTGAGCACATTGTTCATCGCCTCGCTGCGGCCGATGATCTCCCCGAATTCGCTCTCGACATTGTTGAGCTGCTCGGTGAGGGCGAGGTTCTCATCCACCAGCCGCTCTTTCAGGCGCTGAATTTCACGGTAGGCGAGGGCGTTATCGATAGCGATCGACACCCGCTCGGCGATCTGCCGCAGCAGCTTGAGATTGGTGGTGGTAAACACCTGTTCGTCGCATTGCGCCAGCTTCAGCACCCCGAGGAGGGTGTTGCCGGACATCAGCGGCAGCAGGCACAGGGTCTGGATCTTGTTGCCCCACATTTCGAAGAGCATCTTCTCGTACGGCGCGAGGGTGTCATGCTCGTGCAGATTAAGCAGCAGCATCTCTTTGCTTTTGAACACGCGCTCGGTGAGGGTGCCCGCTTCATCTACCTCGCTCTGGTCGTGAACCGGATGGCTGGCATCGAGATAGTGTGTGGAATAGATGTTGAGCTTCCCTTTGCGGTTGCTGCGCAGCACCACGCTGATGGCGTCGATCCGGAAGTAGCGATGGATCTCTTTCGCCACCTCGCTGACCAGCTCGTCGATATCCAGACGCGAGAGGACCGCGTTGGTGATCGCCACCAGGATGCGGAAGTTGTCGCGCTCGTGGCACAACAGATCGTAATCGACGTTGTTGCTGACCCGGTTCTGAATCTGCTCGCTGACGACGGCGACGATCTGCGCGAAGGTATGCAGCCGCTGGAACTCTTTCTCGCTCCATGGCCGGTTGTCACGGCGCAGAAATTCGCAACCGCCGAAGATCCGCCCGTCGGCCGCCAGCGGCAGCAGCGAGTAGTACCCGAACGGGCGATAGATCCCGCTGCGGATAAGCTGCGGCCAGGTGTCGGCAAAGGTCTCATGATCGCAATGCAGGGCATCCGGCCGGGAGAGTAAGCGGCGCACTGGTCCGTGGGCGAGCACGGTTTCATCTTCATAGCTCACCGGCTGGCCTGCCTCATCGCAGGCGTATCTGGCCGCGCGGTGGTTGCCTGCGTTCCACAGGATAATGGCCGCTTCGTCGGCCAGTGCGGACTGTTGCACCAGGCGGGTCAGGGTTTCGCTCAGCGCAGCCAGATCGGGCTGCTGTAATAAAAGCCGGGTGATATCAAACAGACCCTGCTGGCCGAGATCGCTCATCGGTGTATACGACATGGCTTACATCCAAAACGCGCCGGCAACGCGGCGCATAAGAAAATGATGGTACAAATAATAGTATGTTAATAAAGCGGTTATTGCCGCTTTAACCCATCCGTGGGCGCCCGCAGGTTTGGGCGGGACAATCATGCTGGCTTTTCCCGGCTCGCGCTGCGCTTAGCCGGGCTACATGTGCGCGCCGTGTTGTAGCCCGGATAAGGCGCCAGCCGCTATCCGGGACCCGACGCCGTGGTTAACAAATTCTCGGCAGCGGCTCGGCGTGGGGAAGATCGAGCGTCCGCTTCACGCCGTACAGCCCGACGGAACGCACGCCCGGGCGGGCGACCACCTCGCCGATTATCGCCGCCTCGCGTCCCAGGGCGTGAGACCGTATATGCGCCAGCACGTTTTCCGCTTCTTCGCGGGCGACGGCGATCACCAGCTTGCCTTCATTGGCGAAGTTCAGGGCGTCCAGCCCGAGCAGCTCGCAGACTCCGCGCACGGTGTCGTTGACCGGCAGCTTCGCCTCGTGCAGTTCAATGCCGCAGCCGCTGGCGGCGGCGAACTCATGGGCGACGGCGTTGACGCCGCCGCGGGTGGCGTCGCGCAGGGCTTTGACGCCGCGCAGCGGCCGCAGGGTTTGGATCAGCGGCGTCAGCACCGCGCAGTCGCTGGACAGCGCGCCGTCGAGCCCCATCTGCTCGCGCAGATTAAGGATGGTGGCGCCATGATCCCCCAGCGTGCCGCTGACCAGCAGCACATCGCCGGCGCTGATCTGCTGCGTCCCCCAGCGAACGTCTGCCGGGATGGCGCCGATGCCGGCGGTGTTAATAAACAGCTTATCCGCCGCGCCGCGCGGCACCACTTTGGTGTCGCCGGTAACGATGGCGATCCCTGCCGCCCGGGCGGTATCGGCCATGCCGGCGACCACCGTTTCCAGGGTAGCCATCTCCAGCCCCTCTTCGAGAATAAACCCGCAGGAAAGATAGCGGGGGATAGCGCCGCTGACCGCCACATCGTTGGCGGTACCGCAGACGGCCAGCTTGCCGATATTGCCGCCGGGAAAGAACAGCGGGTCAATCACATAGCTGTCGGTGGAGAAGGCGAGACGATCCCCCTGGGCGGCAAGCGCCGCCAGATCGAGACGCGCCTGATCCTCCTGCTCCGCCAGCCAGGGGTTGGCGAAAGCCTGCATAAACAGGTCGCCGATCAGCTGCTGCATTGCCTGACCGCCGCTACCGTGGGCTAACTGGACGCTTTTCATGCTTCATATTCCTGACTGCGATATTGATACCAGGCGGCGCAGGCCCCTTCCGAGGAGACCATCAGCGCGCCAAAGGCGCTTTGCGGATTGCAGGTGCTGGCGAAGAGCGGGCACTGGTGCGGTTTACAGCGGCCGGTCAACACCTCGCCGCAGCGGGCGCGCGGGTCGTCGCACACGCGCTGCGGCGCCGGGCGGAAATGGGCCTCGGCATCGAAGCGCTGATAGGCCGGCGTGAGGTGCACGCCGGAGTCGCTGATGACCCCCAGACCGCGCCATTCGCTGTCGCCATCAAGGCAAAACACGTCGGCCATCGCCGCCTGCGCCAGCGGGTTGCCGGCATCCGGCACTACGCGGCGGTACTGATTTTCCACCTCGCTACGCTGCGCTATTGTCTGCTCAACCAGCATCACCGCGCCTTGCAGTAGATCAAGAGGTTCGAAACCGGCGACCACTAACGGGCGATGATAGTCGCTGGCGATAAAGCCGTAGGCTTCTGTGCCGATCACCATACTGACGTGGCCGGGGGCGAGAAAGGCGTCGATACCGTTGTCCGGCTGATCCAGCAGACTGCGCAGGGTCGGCAGCAGGGTGATGTGCTGGCAGAAAAAGAAGAAATTATCGACGTTGCGCTCCCGCGCCTGACGCAGGGTGAGGGCGGTGGCGGGCATGGTGGTTTCGAAACCGAGACCGAAAAAGACCACCTCACGCTGCGGGTTTTGCTGCGCCAGCCGCAGGGCGTCCATCGGCGAATAAACGATGCGGACATCGGCGCCGCGGGCTTTCGCCTGCAGCAGTGAGCCGTTTTTGCCCGGTACGCGCATGGCGTCGCCGAAGGTACAGAAGATAACCCCCGGACGACTGGCAATCTCAATGCAGGCGTCGATGCGCCCCATCGGCAGGACGCACACCGGGCAGCCGGGACCATGAATAAATTCAATATTCTCCGGCAACAGCTGGTCGAGACCGAACTTAAAAATGGCATGGGTATGACCGCCGCAGACCTCCATGATGCGCAGCGGTCGCGCGGCGGTGTGCGGCAGCAGATGGGCACGCTGCTGAAGATGGGCCACCAACTGCATGACCTGCTCAGGGGCGCGGTATTCGTCAACGTAACGCATTATCGCTCCTCGCCGTACAGCAGGGCGCCGACGTCCGGCTCTACGTCAAACATATTTTGCAGCGCTTCGAGAGTGTCGCGGGCTTCGGCTTCATTAATCACGCTCATGGCGAAGCCGACGTGCACCAGCACCCACTGGCCGAGACGCGGCTGGCCCTGCTCGTCAACGGCGCCCACCAGCGTCAGGTCGACGTCGCGCTGAATGCCGCAGACTTCCACCTTCGCCAGCACGCCGTCGATGGCGCAAATTTGTCCCGGAATGCCTATGCACATCGCTGCGTCTCCAGCCAGGTGAGCCACTGATCCATGCCTTCGCCGCTGGTGGCGGAGAGGAGGATAATGTCAATATGCGGATTGACCTCGCGGGCGCAGGCCAGGCACTTCTCGACGTCGAAATTGAGATACGGCAGCAGGTCGACCTTGTTGAGCAGCATCAGGCTGGCGGCGGCGAACATATGCGGATACTTCAGCGGCTTGTCTTCGCCTTCCGTGACCGATAGCACCGCCACCTTATGGCGTTCGCCGAGATCAAAGCTCGCCGGGCAGACCAGGTTGCCGACGTTTTCAATAAACAGAATGCCGTGGTCAGCCAGCGGCAGGCGCGGGGCGGCGTCGGCGATCATCTGGGCGTCGAGATGGCAGCCTTTCCCGGTGTTGACCTGAATCGCCGGGGTGCCGGTGGCGCGAATGCGGGCGGCGTCATTGACCGTTTGCTGGTCGCCTTCAATCACTGCGCAGTCGGCACGCCCTTTCAGCCGGGTGAGGGTTTCGGTGAGCAGGGTGGTTTTGCCGGAGCCGGGGCTGGAAACCAGATTCAGCACCAGCTGCTGCTTAGCCGCAAAGCGCGCGCGGTTGCGCGCCGCCAGACGGTTGTTTTTATCCAGCACGTCGATTTCCACTTCCAGCATGCGCCGCTGGCTCTGGCCCGGGGCGTGAGTCCCCGCTTCGCCATGGCCGTAATGCAGATCGCCCTCTGTCGTGCGGGTGGGGGCGAAGTGGTCGGTTTTTACGCCGGTGATGGTCATCGTCTGGCGTGGGGCGGGCGCGAAGGGGGCGCTGCGGAACGCGGAATGCGGGTTTCGTTCGTCTCCTTCAATATAGAGGTTGCCTTCTCCACAGCCGCATGTTGTACACATAATTTACTCCAATTCTAAACGCTGAATCTGTAAGCCGTCATCCGCCACGATCTGTAGCTGGTCGTTATTGCAGTGCGGGCAGCGGCGGACGTGCTGCGAGACAAGATGGACGTACTGCTGACAGCGTTCGCACCAGCATTCAGCCTGTTGTTCGGCGATATGCAGTTCGCACCCCTCCGCCAGCGTGCCGCGGCAGACCAGCTCAAAGCAGAAGGTCAGGGCGCTGGCTTCCACACAGGAAAATGCTCCCACCTTAAGCCACACGCCGGTCACCCGCCGCGCGCCGGCCTGCTGCGCCTGTTGTTCAATAATTTCCAGCGCCCGCTGGCTGAGGGTGATTTCGTGCATAGTCGCCTCCGTATCGCGATGCGCCTTTTATGCAATAACGGTGCCAGAAAGGACTCGTGGCGGCAGGAAATGTCGATGACGACGCGCCGGGGCTGTCATCGACATGTCGCGTCGGCAGGGAATAAATATAAAAACATAATTAAATCAAATAAATAAAACGTGGCACGGAAAATGCTTAGACGGTGCATCTCATGCTACGGAGAAACCGATATGACTATTTGGGAAATAAGTGAAAAGGCGGATTACATCGCCGACCGTCACCGGCAGCAGCAGGAGCAGTGGCATATCTACTGTAACTCGCTGGTTCAGGGGATCACCCTGTCGAAAGCCCGCCTGCATCACGCGATGAGCTGCGCGCCGGACAAAGAGCTGTGCTTCGTGCTGTTCGGCCATTTTCAGGTGTTCGTCGCCCTGGCGGAAGGCTTCAACAGCCACACCATCGAATACTACGTCGAAAACAAAGGCGGCGGCGATAAGTATCTGATTGCTCAGGCCACGCTCGCCGCGGATGGCACGGTGGATGGGCGGATCAGCAACCGATCCCGCGACCAGGTGCTGGAGCATTATCTGGCGATTATCGCCACCGTCTATGACCGTCTGTACGACGCCATGGAGCAAGACCAACCGGTGGACTTAAGCCATCTGGCCCTGACCCACTGATCGCAAGGTGTCGACACGTGTCGAAAATGACACCTGCGCAACCTGATTTCGTCAAAAGTGACTTTCACCCGAGGATGACCCGGTGAACCGTTTTGTAATTGCTGACTCCACTGTCTGTATCGGCTGCCGCACCTGCGAGGCCGCCTGCTCTGAGACGCATCGCCAGCACGGCCTGCAGGCTATGCCGCGGCTGCAGGTGATGCGTAATGAAAAAGAATCGGCACCGCAGATGTGTCACCACTGCGAAGACGCCCCCTGCGCCGCTGTCTGCCCGGTAAACGCTATCCAGCGCGTCGATGGCGCCGTCCAGCTCAACGAGAGCCTGTGCGTAAGCTGCAAACTGTGCGGCATCGCCTGCCCGTTTGGCGCGATCGAATTTTCCGGCAGCCGTCCGCTGGATATTCCGGCCAATGCCAATACCCGGCTGGCGCCCCCCGCGCCGCCGGCGCCGGCCCGCGTCAGCTCGCTGCTCGACTGGGTGCCGGGCGTGCGCGCCATTGCCGTGAAATGCGACCTCTGCCACTTCGATGACCAGGGCCCGGCCTGCGTGCGGACCTGTCCGACCAAAGCGCTGATGCTGGTGGATAGCCGTGATATCGCCCAGGCCAGCAAGCGTAAACGCCAGCTGACCTTTAATACCGACCTTGGCGACTTGTCGTTGTTCCAGGCGCAACAGGGGGAGAGGGTATGAGTGTAATTGGATTAGTCAATCAGGCGGTGACATGGTACGCCGCCAGCGCCGTGCTGGCCTTTGTGTTTGCCATGCGTAAACCGCTCAGCGGCGCCATTGCCGGGATCGGCGGCGCGGTGGCCAGCGCCATGCTGGTGGTTGCCGGCGGCGCCGCGCTGCTGATGCCGGATCGGATCCACGGCGGCATGCTGCAGTTTCTCCATCTGACAATGCGGGTGGGCGGCGTCAATGCCCTGTGGCTGCTGGCCATCGGCCTGTCGGCGCTGCCGGTGTCGCTGTTTAACATTAGCTGGCATCGCCACCCGCAGGTGAAGGCCAACGGCCTGCTGGTCAACCTGCTGCTGGCCGCCGCCACCTGCGCGGTGGTGGTGACCAACATCGGTTCGCTGGTGGTGATGGCGGAGATCATGGCGCTCTGCGCGGCGTTTCTCACCGGCTGCGCCGCCTCCGGTAAGCTGTGGTTTGCGCTGGGTCGTCTCGGCACGCTGTTGATGGCATGGACCTGCTGGCTGGTGTGGTCGACCTACGGCACCCTTGAGCTGGCGCAGATCAATCTCCAGGCGGTGGATATGATGCAGAACCCGCTGCTGTGGCTGCCGGGGCTGGCGGGATTCGCCCTGCTGGCGGGGGCGATCCCGCTGCACGGCTGGGCGCCGCAGGCTCACGCCGGGGCCAGCGCGCCGGCCGCCGCGCTGTTTTCCTCTGTGGTCATGAAGGTCGGTCTGTACGGCATGTTAACCGTTTCGCTGGCCGGCGGCGTGCCGCCGCTGTGGTGGGGCGTGATGCTGCTGGTGCTGGGGATGATCACCGCCTTCATCGGCGGGCTGTATGCGTTGATGGAGCATAACATTCAGCGCCTGCTGGCCTATCACACCCTGGAGAATATCGGCATCATCCTGCTCGGGCTGGGCGCCTTCGTCACCGGCGTGGCCACCCGCAACAGCACGCTGATGGTGCTGGGCTTCATCGGCGGCATGTATCACCTGATCAACCATAGCCTGTTCAAAACTACGCTGTTCCTCGGCGCCGGGGCGGTGTGGTTCCGCACCGGCCATCGCGATATCGAAAAGCTCGGCGGCATCGGTAAAAAAATGCCGCTGATCTCCCTCGCCATGCTGGTGGGGCTGATGGCGATGGCGGCCTTGCCGCCGCTGAACGGCTTCGCCGGCGAGTGGGTCATCTACCAGTCCTTCTTCAAAATGAGCACCAGTGACCTGTTTATTGGCCGTCTGCTGGGGCCGCTGCTGGCGGTTGGCCTGGCGATCACCGGCGCGCTGGCGGTGATGTGTATGGCCAAAGTCTATGGTGTCACCTTCCTCGGCGCGCCGCGGAGCAAAGAGGCGGAAAACGCCACCTGCGCCCCCTGGCTGATGACCCTGAGCGTGGTCATGGCGGCGGTCTTCTGCCTCGTTGGCGGCATTGCCGCGCCGTGGCTGCTGCCGCTGGTGAGCGGCGCCTTCCCGCTGCAGGCCCAGGTGTCGAGCGTGGTGTCGCAGCCGATGATCGCGCTGCTGCTTATCGCCTGCCCGCTGCTGCCGTTCCTGCTGATGATCTTCTTTAAAGGCGATCGCCTGGCGGCGCGCTCGCGCGGCGCGGCCTGGGTCTGCGGCTACGATCACGAACAGTCGATGGTGGTCACCGCCCACGGTTTCGCCATGCCGGTGAAAGAGGCTTTTGCGCCGCTGCTGAAGCTGCGTCACTGGCTGAATCCGGTGCGTCTGGTGCCGGGCTGGCAATCGGCCTCGGCGCCGGCGCTGCTGCGCGGAATGGCGCTGGTTGAGCTGGCGGTGCTGGTGGTGATTGTCATTTCCCGAGGAGCCTGAGAATGAGTCTGTTAATTGCATTGCTACAGGCGCTGGCGCTGTTTGCCGTCGCGCCGCTGTTATCCGGGATCGTCCGCGTCGCCCGCGCGCGGCTGCATAACCGCCGCGGACCGGGTGTGCTGCAGGAGTATCGGGATATCCTGAAATTGCTGGGCCGCCAGAGCGTCGGTCCCGACGCCTCGGGCTGGGTGTTCCGCCTGACGCCGTACGTCATGGTGGGCGTGATGCTGACCATCGCCACCGCCTTGCCGGTGGTGACGGTGGACTCTCCGCTGCCGGTGCTTGGGGATCTCATCACCCTGATCTACCTGTTCGCCATCGCCCGTTTCTTCTTCGCGATTTCCGGTCTGGACACCGGCAGCCCGTTTACCGCGCTGGGCAGCAGCCGTGAAGCGATGCTCGGCGTGCTGGTGGAACCGATCCTGCTGCTGGGCCTGTGGGTCGCCGCGCAGGTGGCGGGCTCCACCCATATCAGCAGTATCACCGACACCCTTTATCACTGGCCGGCAGCGCGCAGCATTCCACTGATTCTGGCGCTGTGCGCCTGCGCCTTCGCCACCTTTATCGAGATGGGCAAACTGCCGTTCGATCTGGCGGAAGCGGAGCAGGAGCTGCAGGAGGGGCCGCTTTCCGAGTACAGCGGCAGCGGCTTTGGCATCCTGAAGTGGGGCATCAGCCTCAAACAGCTGGTGGTGCTGCAGATGTTTGTCGGGGTCTTTTTCCCGTGGGGCCAGATGACCAGCTTCAGCGTCGGCGGCCTGCTGCTGGCGCTGGTGGTGGCCGTCGTCAAGCTGGTGGTTGGCGTGCTGATCATCGCGCTGTTTGAAAACAGCATGGCGCGTCTGCGCTTCTGTGCCACCTCCCGCGTCACCTGGGCCGGGTTTGGTTTCGCCTTTTTAGCTTTCGTCTCCTTGCTGGTGGCGTGATTAAGAGAGTTTGAGCATGTCTGAAGAAAAAATCGGTCAACACTATCTTGCGGCGCTGCACCAGGCCTTTCCGGGCGTGGTGCTGGACGAAGCCTGGCAGACCAAAGATCAGTTAACCATCACCGTGAAGGTCAATTACCTGCCGGAAGTCGTGGAGTTTCTCTACTACCAGCAGGGCGGCTGGCTGTCGGTGCTGTTCGGCAACGATGAACGTAAGCTGAACGGCCACTACGCGGTCTATTACGTGCTGTCGATGGAGCAGGGCACCAAATGCTGGATCACCGTGCGTGTGGAAGTGGATGCCAACAAACCGGAATACCCATCGGTGACGCCGCGCGTGCCGGCGGCGGTGTGGGGCGAGCGCGAAGTGCGCGATATGTACGGCCTCGTGCCGGTTGGCCTGCCGGACGAACGCCGTCTGGTGCTGCCGGACGACTGGCCGGACGAACTCTATCCGCTGCGTAAAGACAGCATGGACTATCGCCAGCGTCCGGCGCCGACCACCGACGCCGAAACCTACGAGTTCATCAACGAGCTGGGCAGCAAGAAAAACAACGTGGTGCCGATCGGCCCGCTGCACGTCACTTCCGATGAGCCCGGCCACTTCCGCCTGTTCGTTGACGGCGAGAATATTATCGATGCCGATTACCGTCTGTTCTATGTCCATCGCGGGATGGAAAAGCTGGCGGAAACCCGCATGGGTTATAACGAAGTCACCTTCCTGTCGGACCGGGTGTGCGGCATCTGCGGCTTCGCCCACAGCACCGCTTATACCACCTCGGTGGAGAATGCGATGGGCATCGTGGTGCCGGAGCGGGCGCAGATGATCCGCGCCATTCTGCTGGAGGTGGAGCGCCTGCATTCGCACCTCCTGAACCTCGGTCTGGCCTGCCACTTCACCGGCTTCGACTCCGGCTTTATGCAGTTCTTCCGCGTGCGCGAAACCTCGATGAAGATGGCCGAGATCCTCACCGGCGCGCGGAAAACCTACGGTCTGAACCTGATCGGCGGGATCCGCCGCGACCTGCTGAAAGAGGACATGATCCAGACCCGCCAGCTGGCGCAGCAGATGCGTCGCGACGTGCAGGAGCTGGTGGATATGCTGCTCAGCACCCCGAACATGGAGCAGCGTACTGTCGGCATTGGCCGTCTGGACCCGGAAATCGCCCGCGACTTCAGCAACGTCGGCCCGATGGTGCGCGCCAGCGGCCACGCCCGCGACACCCGCGCCGACCACCCGTTCGTCGGCTACGGCCTGCTGCCGATGGAAGTCCACAGCGAACAGGGCTGCGACGTGATCTCCCGCCTCAAGGTGCGGATCAACGAGGTTTATACCGCGCTGAACATGATTGATTACGGTCTCGATAACCTGCCGGGCGGTCCGCTGATGGTGGAGGGCTTCACCTATATTCCGCACCGCTTCGCGCTGGGCTTCTCAGAAGCGCCGCGCGGGGATGATATCCACTGGAGCATGACCGGCGACAACCAGAAGCTGTACCGCTGGCGCTGCCGGGCGGCGACCTACGCCAACTGGCCGACTCTGCGCTATATGCTGCGCGGCAATACCGTTTCCGATGCGCCGCTGATCATCGGCAGCCTTGACCCGTGCTACTCCTGTACCGACCGCATGACCGTGGTCGATGTCCGCAAGAAGAAGAGCAAAGTGGTGCCGTACAAAGAGCTGGAGCGCTATAGCATCGAGCGTAAAAACTCGCCGCTGAAATAAGGAATCGCCATGTTTACCTTTATTAAAAAAGTGATTAAGACCGGCACCGCGACGCACGCCTATCCGCTGGAGCCGATGCCGGTAGATAAAAACTTCCGCGGCAAGCCGGAGCATAACCCGCAGCAGTGTATCGGCTGCGCGGCCTGCGTGAACGCCTGCCCGTCGAACGCCCTGACGGTAGAGACCGATCTGGCCACTAACCAGCTGGCGTGGCAGTTCAACCTCGGGCGCTGCATCTTCTGCGGCCGCTGTGAAGAGGTCTGCCCGACGGCGGCGATTAAGCTGTCGCCGGAGTATGAGCTGGCGGTGTGGAAGAAAGAGGATTTCCTCCAGCAGTCGCGCTTCGCTATCTGCCACTGCCGGGAGTGCCAGCGGCCGTTCGCGGTGCAGAAGGAGATCGACTACGCCATCGCGCTGCTCAAGCATAACGGCGACACCCGCGCCGAGCTGCACCGCGAAAGCTTCGAAACCTGCCCGGAATGCAAGCGCCAGAAATGCCTGGTGCCGTCCGATCGTATTGAACTGACCCGCCACATGAGGGAGGCCAGCTGATGAGCACTTTACTTGGCCCACGCGATGAAAACGGCATTCCGGTGCCGATGACGGTGGATGAATCCATCGCCAGCATGAAGGCCTCGCTGCTGAAGAAAATCAAACGCTCCGCCTACGTTTATCGCGTCGACTGCGGCGGCTGTAACGGCTGTGAAATCGAAATTTTCGCTACCCTTTCACCGCTGTTCGACGCGGAACGCTTCGGGATTAAGGTGGTGCCTTCGCCGCGCCATGCCGATATCCTGCTGTTTACCGGGGCGGTGACCCGCGCGATGCGCTCCCCGGCGCTGCGCGCCTGGCAGTCGGCGCCGGATCCAAAGATTTGTATCTCCTACGGCGCCTGCGGCAACAGCGGCGGCATCTTCCACGACCTGTACTGCGTCTGGGGCGGAACCGATAAAATCGTGCCGGTGGATGTCTATATTCCCGGCTGCCCGCCGACGCCCGCCGCCACCCTGTACGGCTTCGCCATGGCCCTCGGCCTGCTGGAGCAGAAAATTCACGCCCGCCTGCCGGGCGAGCTTGACGAACAGCCGACCGAGCTGCTGCACGCCGATATGGTGCAACCCCTGCGGGTGCGCATCGATCGTGAAGCGCGCCGTCTGGCGGGCTATCGCTATGGTCGGCAGATTGCCGACGACTATATGCGTCTGCTCGGCCAGGGCGACAGCCAGGTGCTGCGCTGGCTGGAGGCGGAGAAAGATCCGCGTCTGACCGAGATCGTCACCCATCTCAACCAGGTGGTCGAGGGGGCGCGTATCCGATGAGCGAGACGGTGGTGTTCAGTCAGCTGAGCCGTAAATTTATTGATGAGAACGATGCCACGCCGGATCAGGCGCAGCAGGTGGTCTATTACAGCCTGGCGATTGGCCACCACCTCGGCGTTATCGACTGTCTCGAGGCGGCGCTGAGCTGCCCGTGGGACGCGTATCTGGCATGGATCGCCACCCTTGAGGCCGGCAGCGTCGCGCGGCGCAAAATGGAGGGGGTGCCGAAGTATGGCGAAATCGTCATCGACAGCAGCCATGTGGCAATGCTGGCCAACGCCTTTGATAAAGCGCAGTCCGCGCAGACCCCGCAGCAGCAGGCGTGGAGCAAAACAATGCTCAGCATGCTGCATGATATTCACCAGGAAAGCGCCATCTACCTGATGGTAAGGAGATTACGTGACTGACGTTTTACTCTGTGTCGGCAACAGTATGATGGGCGACGACGGCGCCGGCCCGCTGCTGGCGGAGATGTGTGCGGCGAACCCGGCCGGCCAGTGGGTGGTCATCGACGGCGGCAGCGCGCCGGAAAACGACATCGTGGCGATCCGCGAATTACGCCCCGAACGCCTGCTGATCGTCGATGCCACCGATATGGGCCTAAACCCCGGCGACATTCGCGTCATCGACCCCGACGACATCGCCGAGATGTTTATGATGACCACCCATAACATGCCGCTCAACTATCTGGTCGATCAGCTGAAAGAAGACGTCGGCGAAGTGATCTTCCTCGGCATTCAGCCGGATATTGTCGGTTTTTATTATCCGATGACCCAGCCGGTGAAAGCCGCCGTTGCCCGGGTGTACCAGCAGTTGGCAGGCTGGCAGGGCCACGGCGGCTTTGCCCGGCTGGACGCCGCAGACGATTAACCCAGCGGTGCTCAGGGCTCCCCGACGGCGCGCGACTGACCGGCCGGGAACCCCGTTACCGGCGGCGCCAGCTCAAGATTCTCTATCACTAATTTACCGGGCGACACCGAGACTCTGACCTGCGTGCCGACCGGGAATCCCGCCTGCTCCAGCCAGTCGCCGTTCAGGCTCAGCGCCGCATGGCGGGTGTAGCGCCGCGTCTCCCGCGTTTTGCGGTTCTCATGGCGTTTTCTGACATATCCCACGGTTAACTGGCGAATGGCCCTGGCGATCCCTCCGGCTGCGGTGGTGTGCTGTGCGTTCATGATGTGCTCCTTGCTGAAGATACCCCTGAAAATATACTGGATAAAATACCAGTTGTTGTGAACGGGAGGCAAACCAGAAACTGGAATCAGGCTCGAGAAAAAAACATGTAATAGATGCAACAGAAAGCAGCGCCCGTCCCCCGGTTAGCGCGGAGAGACGGGCGAGCGCGGGAGACGCGCTTAGTCGAGGTCGGCGCCGTTGCTGGCTATCACCTTCTGGTACCAGAAGAACGACTTTTTACGCTTGCGCGCCAGCGTGCCGTTGCCGGCGTCGTCGCGATCGACATAGACAAAGCCGTAGCGCTTGCTCATCTCGCCGGTTGACGCCGAGACCAGATCGATGCAGCCCCAGCTGGTATAGCCCAGCACCGGAATACCATCGCCGATGGCGTCGCGCATCGCCTTGATGTGCTCGCGCAGGTAGCTGATGCGATAGTCGTCATTGATCTCCCCCCTGGCGTCAATCTCGTCCCGGGCGCCGAGCCCGTTTTCCACCAGGAACAGCGGTTTCTGATAGCGGTCGTACATCATGTTCATGGTGATGCGCAGGCCCAGCGGGTCGATGCCCCAGCCCCATTCGCTGGCCGGAATGTGCGGGTTCTTCAGCGACTTGACGATGTTGGCGGCATTGGTGTTGCTGGCGTTCATCTCCGCCGAGGCGCAGCGCGAGGCGTAGTAGCTAAAGGAGACGAAATCGACGGTGTTTTTGAGGATCTCATCATCGCCCGGCTGCTTCACAATGGTGACCCCCTTTTCCCGGAATACCCGCGCGGCCCATACCGGGTAGGCGCCGCGCGCCTGGACGTCAATAAAGAACAGGTTTTCGCGGTCCTTCTCCAGCGCCATCCATACATCTTCCGGCTTGCAGGAGTATGGGTAGAAATTACCGCCCGCCAGCATGCAGCCGACCTGATTCTGCGGGTTTATCTCGTGGGCGATTTTTGTCGCCAGCGCGCTGGCCACCAGCTCGTGATGCGCCGCCTGGTACTTCACCTGCTCCTGATTTTCTCCCTCTTCAAACACCAGCCCGGCGCCGGAGTAGGGGCTGTGCAGCATAATGTTGATTTCATTGAAGGTGAGCCAGTATTTCACCAGACCGTCAAAAGCTTCAAAGCAGGTGCGGGCGTAGTGGCTGAAGAAATCAACCATTTTGCGGTTGCGCCAGGAGCCGTACTCCATCACCAGGTGCATCGGCACGTCAAAATGGCACAACGTCACCAGCGGCTCGATACCGTGCTTTTTGCACTCCTCGAACAGCGAACGATAGAAGGCGATGCCCTGCGGATTCGGCTGCTGCTCGTCGCCGCGCGGGAACAGGCGGCTCCAGGCGATGGAGGTGCGAAAGACGCTGAACCCCATCTCCGCCATCAGGGCGATATCTTCCTTGTAGCGGTGGTAGAAATCGATCGCCTCGTGGCTGGGGTAGAATTCGTCTTCGCGAAGCGTGAAGCGCTTCTCCAGGCCTAATTTTACCGGCAGACGGTGGGCGCCGTGGGGGAGGGTATCCACGGTGGCCATCCCTTTCCCCCCTTCGCGCCATGCGCCTTCTGACTGGTTGGCGGCCAGTGCGCCGCCCCATAAAAATCCCTGTGGGAAACTCGCCATGCGTTACCTCGTTATTAATGGTGTGTTCAGGCGTGGGTTGCCTGGGCCTGGGCCTGGCGCGCTCGGGCGTCGGCGGCGGCCTGTTCAACGGGAATATCTTCAAAGCCGAGGATCAGCGTCAGGGCAAACGACAGCACTACCGACAGCGCCATCACGCCAAACACCCAGACGATGGTCATTGGATTGGCTGGATCGAAAAACTGCACGCTGGTAAACAGCCCTGGCGCCGCCATTGAATGGCTGGCCAGACCGGCGATTCCCGCCACCGCGCCGCAGATAAAGCCGCTGATTAAGCTGGCGATCAGCGGGCGTTTCAGGCGCACCGCCACGCCGTACAGCGCCGGTTCGGAAATCCCGGCCAGAATCGCCGATGCCGCGGCGGCCAGCGCCGTCTGGCGCAATTCCGGGTTTTTCGTTTTCCACGCCACCGCCAGCGACGAGCCGCCGAGCGACAGGTTGGCGCCGATCTCCGACGGCATTACCATGCCCTCTTTGCCGGTTTCGGCGATGGTCTGAATGATGGTCGGCGTAAAGACCCGGTGCATGCCGGTCATCACCAGCAGCGGCCACAGCCCGCCCATGATCGCCACCGACAGCCAGCCGAGATAGCTGTGGATCGTATAGACCAGCGCGGAAATGGCGCTGCCGATCCAGATGCCGAGCGGGCCAATCAGCAGGATCGCCAGCGGGGCGGCGATCAGCACGATCAGCATCGGCTTAAGGAAGTTTTTCGTTACCGCCGGGGTAATGCGATCCACCCAGCGTTCGATATACGACAGGCACCAGGTCATCACCAGCGCCGGGATCACCGTGTAGGTGTATTTCACCGCGGTCACCGGAATAAGGGCAAATTCGACGTGTTCGCCCTGGGCGGCTTTGGCCATTAATTCGATAAACCCGGGATGCACCAGCACCCCGGCGATAGCGATGGCCAGCGACATATTGGTTTTGAATTTCACCGCCGCGGAGGCGGCCACCATCAGCGGCAGGAAGAAAAACGCGCCGTCGCCGATAAGCGTCAGGAGAGTCAGCGTCGGCGAGCCTTTCGGCAACGCGCCGCTCATCTCAAGGATCATCGCCAGCAGCTTGACCATCGATCCGCCGATAATCGCCGGGATCAGCGGCGACATGGTGCCGATCAGCGCGTCGAGGATCCCGGCGCCGATGCGTTTCAGGGTGACCGGCGCTTTGCCCTGCGGCTCGACCGGGCGCAGGTCGCCAGGCAGCAGATTCACCACCTCGCGATAGGCCTGAGAGACCGTGTTGCCGATGATCACCTGGCACTGGTTATCGCTGCGCACGACGCCGAGCACCCCGGTCAGGCCTTTCAGGGTAGGGCTATCGACCTGTTCGTTGTCTTTGACCACGAAGCGCAGACGGGTCATGCAGTGGGTCACGGCGACGACGTTATCAACTCCTCCTAATGCCGCGACTATCTGTTGCGCCAGGGCTGCATAATTTTTCGACATCGGATTTTATCCTGTTTATCAATAGGGTACTGATCTGTTACCGCGCCGCATCGTCGGGCGATACCATGCTTTATAGGAAACCGGTTCCACAAAATCATGGTGAGTTTCATTTGATTGCACAAGAAATAAAAAAAGATGATCTCATTTTTGTGATTTTGATCGCGAAGCGTCGCGGCGAGCAGGATCGCGGTGGTGAGCAGGGGGTGCTGTAAAAGCCAGAAACGTGCAGTACACTGCCTGCAACTTTTGCAACAGGAAGAATCACATGGCAACGATGCTGGAGGTCGCAAAGCGCGCGGGGGTATCGAAGGCGACCGTGTCGCGGGTGCTGTCGGGCAACGGCTATGTCAGCCAGGAGACCAAAGACCGGGTGTTTAAGGCGGTGGCGGAGAGCGGCTACCGACCGAATCTGCTGGCGCGCAACCTGGCGACCAAAACCACGCAAACCCTTGGCCTGGTGGTGACCAACACCCTCTACCACGGCGTCTATTTCAGCGAGCTGCTGTACCACGTGGCGCGGATGACGGAGGATAAAGGGCGGCAGCTGATCCTCGCCGACGGCAAGCACAGCGCGCAAGAGGAGCGGGAAGCGATCCAGTATCTGCTGGATCTGCGCTGCGATGCGATCATCATCTACCCGCGCTTTCTCACCGTCGACGAGATGGACGAGATCGTTGAGAACCACTCGCAGCCGATCATGGTGCTGAACCGCCGGCTGCGCCGCCACGCCAGCCATTGTGTCTGGTCCGATCAAAAAGCGTCGGCGATGCGGGTGGTGGAGCGGCTGATTGCCCTGGGTCACCGCGATATCGCCTTTATTACCGGCTCCCTTGACTCGCCCACCGGCGTCGAGCGCCTTGCCGGCTATAAAGATGCGCTGGCTGGCCACGGCATTACCCTCAACGAGGCGCTCATCGCCGAAGGGCGCTGGACGCCGGAAACCGGCGCGGCGGCGGTGGAGAGCCTGCGTCAGCGCGGGGTGACCTACAGCGCGCTGGTGGCGAGCAATGACGATATGGCCATCGGGGCGATGAAGCAGCTTCACCAGCTGGGCGTTAAGGTGCCGGAGCAGGTCTCGGTGGTGGGGTTTGACGATATTGTGCTGGCGCCGTACATGGTGCCGTCGCTCGCCAGCGTCCGGGTGCCGGTGACGGAGATGATTAAAGAGAGCATTAATCGCCTGATATTTATGCTCGATGGCGGGGAATTCAATGTTCAGCAGAGTTTCCCCGGGGCGCTGATCGAGCGTGAGTCGCTGGTGTCAGGTCCCTGCGCCTGACGTCGTCAGCTGTCATCGTCACTACTGACGATGACAGCGCGCTAACCATTAAATTTTACTTATTATCAATAAGATAAAAACTGGAACGTATTATGCATACTCCGGCGCCTAACCCTCTTACTGCTGGAGAAATGGATGAACCGTTTCATTATCGCCGATGCGAGCAAATGCATCGGCTGTCGCACTTGCGAAGTAGCCTGCGTGGTCTCCCATCAGGAACATCAGGACTGCGCCTCCCTGACGCCGCACACCTTTCAGCCGCGTATTCACGTCATCAAAGGGGTCAATGTCTCCACGGCCACCGCCTGCCGTCAGTGTGAGGACGCCCCGTGCGCCAACGTCTGCCCGAACGGCGCCATCAGCCGCGATAAAGGCTTTGTTCATGTGATGCAGGAGCGCTGCATCGGCTGCAAAACCTGCGTCGTCGCCTGCCCGTACGGGGCGATGGAGGTAGTGGTGCGGCCGGTGATCCGCCATAGCGGCGCCGGACTGAACGTCGTGGCGGAAAAAGCCGAAGCCAACAAGTGCGATCTCTGCTTCCACCGCGACAGCGGCCCGGCCTGCATGGAGGTCTGCCCGACGCACGCCCTGGTCTGCGTAGACCGCAACAAGCTGGAGCAGATGAACCAGGAAAAACGTCGCCGCACGGCGCTGGCCTGGTAAGCTCAGGCATGAACGGGGTGCAAATCCGCATTCGCGGTAAAGTGCAGGGGGTGGGGTTCCGCCCCTTTGTCTGGCAGCTGGCTCAGGGGCAGGCGCGCTGCGGCGATGTCTGTAACGACGGCGACGGCGTGCTGGTGCGGTTGGCCGGGGACGATGATGGTTTTACTGCCGCCCTCGCTGCCCACTGCCCGCCGCTGGCGCGGATCGACAGCGTCGTCTGCGCCTCTTATCGCTGGGCGGCTCCGCCGCAGGATTTCACCATCCGCGAGAGCGGGGCGGGACGGATGCGCACCCAGATCGTGCCCGATGCCGCGACCTGCCCGGCGTGCCTCGCGGAGATGAATGATCCCCGGGCGCGCCGCTACCGCTACCCCTTTATCAACTGCACCCACTGCGGGCCGCGGTTAACCATTATTCGCGCGATGCCTTACGACCGGCCATTTACCGCGATGGCGCCGTTTCCGCTCTGTCCGCCCTGCGAGGCGGAATACCGCGATCCTGCCGATCGCCGGTTTCACGCCCAGCCGGTGGCCTGCCCCGACTGCGGGCCGCGACTGGAATGGCGGGCGCAAGGGGAAACGCTGGACGGTGAGGCGGCGCTGCAGTCGGCTATCGCCCGGCTGGCGGCGGGCGACATCGTGGCGATAAAAGGCGTCGGCGGCTTTCATCTGGCCTGCGACGCCGGCAACCCCGCTGCCGTTGCCACGCTGCGGGCGAGGAAACACCGTCCGGCGAAACCGCTGGCGGTGATGCTGCCCTCTGCGGCGGGGTTACCTGCCGACGCCGCGGCGCTGATGGGCTCCCCGGCGGCGCCCATCGTACTGATTAGCAAAGCGCAGGTCTCCGGCCTGTGCGACGAGATTGCGCCAGGGCTTGCGGAAGTTGGGGTGATGCTGCCGTCTAATCCGCTGCAGCATTTGCTTCTGCAGGCGCTGGCGCGCCCTATCGTGATGACCTCCGGCAACCTTAGCGGCCGCCCGCCGGCGTTAAGTAATACTCAGGCGCTCAACGACTTAGCCGACATCGCCGACGGCTTTTTGCTCCATAACCGCGACATCGTGCAGCGGATGGATGATTCGCTGGTGCGCTCGAGCGGAGAAATGCTGCGCCGCGCCCGGGGCTATGTCCCGGATGCGCTGCCGCTGCCGCCGGGTCTGGAGAAGGTTCCGCCGCTGCTGGCGCTGGGCGCGGACATGAAAAACACCTTCTGCCTGGCGCGCGGGGGCGAAGCGGTTCTCAGCCAGCACTTTGGCGATCTTGGCGAGGAGGGCGTCGAGCAGCAGTGGCGCAGCGCGCTACAGCTGATGCAGAACATCTACGCCTTTATGCCGCAGCGGGTGGTGGTTGACGCCCATCCCGGCTATCGCTCGACGCAGTGGGCGGCGACTCTGCCGCTGCCGGTAGAGACAGTGCTGCATCACCATGCTCACGCCGCGGCGTGCCTGGCGGAGCACCGCTGGCCGCTCGACGGCGGAGACGTCATCGCCCTGATCCTCGACGGAATCGGCATGGGGGAGAACGGCGCGCTATGGGGCGGGGAGTGCCTGCGGGTTAACTATCGCCAGTGCGAACATCTCGGCGGGCTGCCGGCCGTCGCGCTGCCGGGCGGCGACCTGGCGGCGCGTCAGCCGTGGCGTAATCTGCTGGCTCAGTGCCTGGCCTTTATCCCTGACTGGCAGGATTACCCGCAGACCGGTACGCTGCGCCAGCGCAACTGGCCGCTGCTGGCGCAGGCCATCGATCGCGGCATTAACGCGCCGCGCGCCTCGTCCTGCGGACGGCTGTTTGATGCCGTCGCCTGCGCGCTGGACTGCGCCCCGGAGAGCCTGAGCTATGAGGGCGAGGCGGCCTGTCGGCTGGAGGCGCTGGCCGCCAGCTGCTCCGGCGTCTGCCATCCGGTCACGCTGCCGTGGCGCGGCAATGCGCTGGACTTAGCCACCTTCTGGCGACAGTGGCTGCGCTGGCAGGCGACCCCGGCGCAAAAAGCCTGGGCATTCCATGACGCCCTGGCCAGCGGACTGGCGGCGATGGCCCGCGACTGCGCCACCGCCCGCAGCATCGACACGATGGTCTGCAGCGGCGGAGTGCTGCATAACCGCCTGCTGGCGGCGCGATTGACCTTTTATCTGGCGGATTTTACTCTGCTGTTTGCGCAGCAGTTGCCGGCCGGCGACGGCGCAATCGCCTATGGTCAGGCGGTGATCGCCGCCGCCCGCGGACAGGCTCAAGGAACACAACAATGATAATGACAGTTTTACGCCAGCAGCCGCGCGCTGCGGGACTGGTGCTGGGGTTGATCGCGGCGAACTTACTGGCCTGGTGCTGGGCGCTGCAGGCCTTTGGTGACAGCGGCGCGCTGATGGCCGCCAGCCTGCTGGCCTGGGGCTACGGCCTGCGCCACGCGGTGGATGCCGACCATATCGCGGCGATTGATAACGTCACCCGCAAGATGATGCAGCAGGGGCGGCGGCCTTTCGCCGTCGGGGCCTGGTTCTCGCTGGGCCACTCGTCGATTGTGGTGCTGGCCTCGGCGGCGATTGCCGCGACCGCCACGGCCTTCAGCGCGCAGATGAGCTGGCTGCACGACACCGGCAGCGTCATCGGCACCGCGGTGTCGGCGCTGTTTCTGCTGGCGATGGCCTTTATCAACCTGGTGATATTGCGCAGCGTCTGGCGCAGCTTTCGGGCGTGGAAGCGCGGTGAGCCGGTGAGCGACGAGATCGTCAGCGGCGGCGGGGTGATGAGCTGGCTGTTTGGCAAAACCTTTCGTCTGGTCAGCCGCAGCTGGCAGATGTACCTGGTCGGTTTCCTGTTCGGCCTCGGGTTTGATACCGCCACCGAAATCGGCGTGCTGGGCATCTCCGCCGCCGGCGCGTCGAGCGGGATTTCCGTCTGGTCGATTATGGTCTTCCCGGCGCTGTTCGCCAGCGGCATGGCGCTGGTGGACACCCTTGATAACGTGCTGATGGTCGGCGCCTACGGCTGGGCGTTCAGCAAGCCGCAGCGCAAGCTTTACTACAACATGACCATCACCGGCACTTCGGTGGTGGTGGCGCTGTTTATCGGCGGCCTGGAAGCGCTGGGTCTGCTGATGGATAAGTTTGCGCTCAGCGGCGGAATATGGCGCTGGGTCGGGGTGTTAAACGACAACCTCGGCGACGCCGGGTTTGTGGTGGTCGGGCTGTTTGTCGCCTGTTGGGCGCTGTCGGTGCTCAACTATCGCTGGCGCGGCTACGATAATCTGGCGCGTTAGGTTCAGCATTTTCCCGGCTTGCGCTGCGCTAAGCCGGGCGACAACAACTGTCCGGCGGCGCTACGTGGGCCTGCGTGGCGTATGCTGCCCGCACTGTTTTACGCAGGAGCCTGCTGCTCGTGGTGAGGCATTGTATCGGTGTCGCTCAGGCTGATTTTTAACTTCTTGAAAACATATTAATTTCTGTTAGCTCCTCCCTTCCCCCGCTTTTAACGACCTTATACATCTGTGATTCACCTCTTATTTACATCATTTAAACCAATCGTTAACTGGATAAAAACACGGCAGCCTCGTTATAGTAGTTTTGTAAAATAAAACACTGTTGTACAGGGTAAAACAAAACGAGGTGTTCATGGAGATCGTTACCGCGCCGCACCTTGCGGTCAGAAACGAGTGGCTTGCGTTACATCGTGAAGCGCCATTACAACCCGAGCTGCCCATCATTGATGCGCATCATCATCTTTGGGATCGGCAAACCGGCCGCTATCTCACCCATGAGTTCAGCGACGATATCCAGACCTCAGGGCATCGCGTTGTCTCATCGGTCTATGTGCAATGCCGCTCTATGTTGCGTCGCGACGGGCCGGAGACGCTTAAACCGCTTGGTGAAATCGAGTTTGCCAGCGGTATCGCCGCGATGTTCGCCAGCGGACATTATGCAAACGCGCTCGGATGCGAAGCCATCATCGGCGGGCTCAGTTTACTGGCGGGGGACGCGATGCAGCCTGCCATTGAGCGCGCGATAGCGTTATCCGGCGGGCGGCTGCGTGGGATGCGCAATCCGTTGGCCTGGCATCCCGATCCGCGGGTAACCTCCAGCCCGGTTACGCCACCGGCAGGCCTGGCGCAGACCGCTCCGTTCCGCCGGGGCGCTGCCTGTCTCGCGAGGCATGCATTGTCGCTCGATGTATGGGTTTACCACACGCAGCTGGAGGAGATTGCCGATCTGGCGCGGGAAATACCAACGTTACAGATTGTGATCGATCACTGCGGCGGGCCGGTCGGCGTTGGACCCTGTTCAGAACGGGATCCGGACATGTTTCAGCAGTGGCGAAACGGTATGCGACGTCTGGCGGAACTGCCGAACGTATGCGTAAAAATTAGCGGCTTTGGGATGACGGTCAGGGGGTTTCACTTCGCAGCGGCAGAGACGCCGCCGGATTCGCAAATGCTGGCACAGGCATGGATGCCGTGGTTTGAGACCATCGTTTCTCTTTTCGGTGCCGAACGCTGCATGTTCGCCAGCAACTTTCCCGTCGATAAAGGCATGTTCAGCTACGGCGTTTTCTGGAACGCCTGTAAACGCCTGGCGCAACAGGCGTCCCCTGACGAACAGGCGCAGTTGTTCTGGCGTACCGCCGCAACCTGTTATCGGTTAACCTCTGTGGAGAATATCAATGACCAGTAAAAGCGAGCTAAATCAATTTACTGCGACTAAAGCGACGCCTGACGCATTGCCACAACGCGTCGCTGAGAGGCGGACGCTGGCGCTGGGCGGCCTTGGCTGGACATTTGAAAGCTACGACTCCTTTCTCCTTTCATTGCTGTTACCAGTGCTGGGCGTGGTGTTCGGTATTAATAAAGCCGAGCTTGGGCTGTTTATCAGCGTCACGGCCGGGGGGCAGATTATTGGCGGGATCCTGTTTGGTTTTATCGCCGACAAAATTGGGCGTGTGAAAACGGCGCTGATCTGTATCGCCATCTATTCACTCTTTTCCGGCCTGTTAGCCTTTACGCACGATCAACAACATTTCGCGCTTTTACGTTTTTGCGGCGCGCTGGGTATGGGCGGAATGTGGACCTCGGGCGCGGCGCTGATTGCTGAAACCTGGCGACCTGAACGGCGCGCGCGCGGCGGCGCGTTGATGCAAATGGGCTTACCTGTTGGCGCGATTCTGGCTATCAGCCTGACGGCAATCGTCAGCTCGGTTAACGGCGGCCTGGAGCAGGGTGCATGGCGCTATCTCTTTATGATCGGCGCGCTGCCGGTATTCATTATGAGTGTGGTCGCCTGGTTCACACCGGAATCGCAGGTTTGGCTTGCTCGTCAACAGGCGAAGGCGACGAGTCGTCAACCTGCCGTAAAGCTGGGTAAACAGAATCTGCGAGGTCTGCTGTTGGCCTTTGTCTTTATCTTTTTTATTCAGTATCTGTTCTGGGGCGTATTTACCTGGACACCCACCTATCTGCGGGAAGTCAAACATCTGGATTTTTTGCACAGCCTGAAGTTTGTACTTGCGCTGCAGGCTGGGGCCATCGCGGGTTTTCTGGTGTTTTCGGTGCTGGCGGATAAGTGGGGACGCCGTCCGATGTTCCTGATTTATCTGTTAACCGGCGCCATTGCCGTCGCGCTGTACCTTGTGACCACGCAACCCTTCATTCTGATGGTGGCGATTTTCATGGCCGGTTTCGGGGTTAACGGTATTTTTGCGGGCTCGGGACCCTTCCTGGCGGAAATCATCGGGGACACCTCATCCCGGGGCTTCCTGATGGGGCTCGCCTATAACGGAGGCCGTCTGGGCGGATTTATTGCGCCGCTACTAATTGGCGCTGTCGCCAACGCTGGCGGTTTCACCGCGGGACTGGCGACGACCGTGGTTGCGTTCCTTGCGGCGATGCTGGTGGTGTGGCGAGCGCCGGAAACCAGAGGCATCAAGCTGAAGTAACTTATTTCTTCTCTACATCGTTTTCCTGATAAACATAATGAAACCCTGCGAGGAAACCATGACCGATCAATTACCGCACCGCGCGAGCGATAACGACGCGCTGGAAAAAGAAACCCTGCGACGGGTTATCTGGCGCATCCTGCCTTTCCTGGTGGTGAGCTACCTGGTATCGATTATTGACCGCGGCAACATAGGCATGGCGGCGCTGCAGATGAATCAGGATCTGGGCCTGAGTAAGGCGGCTTTCGGCTTCGCCAGCAGCTTGTATTTTGTGGCCTACTTTATCTTTGAAGTACCCAGCAACCTGGCGATGCAGAAGGTGGGGGCACGATTGTGGATCCCGCGCATTATGATCAGCTGGGGAGTGGTATCGATGTGTATGGCGCTGGTGCAAAATTCTACCTCCCTTTACATCGTACGCTTTTTGCTGGGGGCTGCCGAAGCGGGCTTTTTCCCGGGCGTGGTGCTCTATCTTACCTGGTGGATCCCGTCGCGCTACCGGGCGCGGATCATCGCCTCGTTTATGGTGGCCATTCCGCTGGCTAACTTTATCGGCTCCCCGCTTTCCGGGTTGATACTGATGATGGATGGGTGGTTAGGCCTGCGCGGCTGGCATCTGTTATTCATTATTGAAGGGCTGCCGGCGGTCCTGCTGGGGATAGCCGCGTTTTTCATCTTGCGGGACCGTCCACACCAGGCTGGCTGGTTAAACGATCGTCAGAAAGCATGGCTGGAAAACACGCTTCAGGCGGAGCGCCAACAGCAGAAACAGATCGGCCACACCTCCACCTGGCAACTGTTGAAGCACCGTCAAATCTGGCTCATGGCGCTGATTTACGCCGGCGCCTCTTCTGCCGGCACGACCCTTAGCGTCTGGTCTCCCCAGCTGCTGAAGTCGTTCCATCTGGATAACCTGACCACCGGGCTGCTTAATGCCATCCCCTATGGTCTGGCCTCGGTGCTGATGATTGTCTGGGGGCGCAGTTCGGATCGAAGTAATGAACGCCGCTGGCACACGGCGCTCACCCTCTTTATGATCGCGGGCGGCGTGTTTGCGGCGTTTATCAATCTGTCGCTGCCGGCCACCATTGCGATCCTCAGCACCATTCTGATTGGCGCTTATGCGATGAAGGGGCCTTTCTGGGCGCTGGCGTCGGGCTGGATGAGCAGCACCTCAGCCGCCGCCGGGCTGGCGGCCATCGGGGCGATCGCCAACCTGATTGGCGGCGCGGTGATGGTGAATGCCTACGGCATGATTAGCGAACGGACAGGAAGCCATACGCTGGCGATGCTCCCGCTGGCAGGCTTGTGTCTGGCAGGCGGCATTGCGGTGCTGGTCATGGGGCGCCGTTACTCGCAGACGGTCAGGCAGGAAAAACAGGTGACCCATTAATAAGCAAAGGCGGGATTTTTCCCGCCTTCTCAGCAAAGCTTACTCTTTCACACCGTAAAACGTTTCGCAGAATGTCTTACTGGCGCCTAGCTTGAGCGACAGGCGGTTGGCCGTCTCCTGCATGAGCTGGCTGATGCCGCTCGCTTTACGATCTTCCGTCAGACGCGATGCCGGCCCGGTCAGGGCCAGCGCCGCGATCAGTTTATCGTGGACGCCAAACACTGGCATGGCGAAGGCCGCGGTGTGCGGGTCGCGCGCGCCGGAGGTATAGAACGGCAGCGTCGGTTCGTCTTCCGGCAACGATTCACCCAATCCCCAGCGGCGTAAAACCTTACTGATAGCGGAACCATCCAGCGGGAACTGGCTGCCAGGCAGGTTGCTGTGGCGCAATCCCTGGGAGGCTTCGGCGCGGAACAGACACAGGCGTTGCCCCCCCTCAATCACATACCAGCTTGCGCTTTCGCTGGAGGCCTGTGACAGCGCCTGCAATTCCGGTTGTACCACTCTGGCAAGTTCAAATGATTGCTCATAGAGCTTGCCAAGATAGAGCAGACGGTGGCCGAGCGTATAGGTGCCATCGTCGTGCCGGATGATGTAGTTCATTCGCTCAAGCGAATTCATCAGGCGATAAACGGTTGTTTTGTGATATCCCGAAAGCTGGGCCAGCTCCGTTAACGTCAGACTGTCATTACCGGGACGGAAGCAATCAAGTAAAGCCAGCGCCTTTTCAACGGCAATTACGCCTTCATTCCCCATCATGTTCTCCTTTTTGCCGAACAAAATTGTACCTGAATTTTGTGAGTAACTTCGTGTTTACATCACAAACAACTTCGCAACACTGGCGAAAAGCGAAGCAATGCACGTATAGTTGTTTTATATAGTACACATGAGTTGTATCTAGTAAAACAAATGGAGAGTCACCATGCCTGCTTCGCAACAGAAACTCATCAATTTTGCTATTGCGCGTGTTACCGCGGAAGAAGTCCGTCAGGCCGCCGAATTTCAGGCCGCCATTCTGGCTGACGTGGCCGGACGCCGTGGCACATTACATGGCCGCATCAAGCCGCTGGCGCCGCATATGGCGGTCGCCGGGCCGGCGATTACCGTCGAGGTTCGCCCGGGGGATAACCTGGCTATTCACGCCGCGATGGCCGTCGCTAAACCTGGCGATGTATTAGTGATCGACGGGAAAGGCGATCTCTCCTGCGCGCTGCTGGGGGAGATCATGGCCACGCAGGCGCAGGCCAGCGGTATCGCCGGGATCGTTATCGATGGCGCCGTTCGCGATGCGGAGACCTTAAGCAAACAACGCTTCCCGGTGTTCGCTGCCGGCCTGAACCCGTGCGGCCCGACCAAGTTCATTCCTGGCCGGGTCAACCATGCCATTTCGGTCGGCGGCGCCGCGGTGCAGGCGGGGGACTTAGTGGTCGGGGATATTGACGGCGTGGTCGTTATCCCACGCGAGGAAGTCCGCACCATCATCGAACTGGCGAAAGGCAAACTGGAGATGGAAGCAAAACGTCTGGTTGCTATCCGCGATGGCGATCTACGTCCGCACTGGCTGGAGGGCGCCCTGCGTCAGGCGGGGATGCTGAGCGAAGGGGAGACGCTGCCATGAGTGCTAAAAACGTGGTACTGATTACCGGCAGCGATTTGGCTGACGCGGCGCTGGGGATGCTGGAAGATTACGAACTTGTCTTTGCCGGCCGCCAGCCTACAGAGGCCCAGCTGATCGCTCTGTGCCAGCAGCACAATCCCGTCGCGATCCTGGTGCGCTATGGCCACATCACTGCCGCCGTTATGGATGCCGCCCCGGCATTGAAGGTGATTGCCAAACATGGCAGCGGCATTGATGTCATTGACGCCGAGGCGGCTGCCGCGCGCGGCATTCTGGTTCGCGCAGCGATCGGGGCGAATGCCGCCGCGGTGTCCGAACATACCTGGGCATTAATTTTGGCCTGTGCTAAGTCGGTCATTCCGCTCGACCGCCGCCTGCGTGAAGGGCACTGGGATAAATCCACGCATAAATCGCTTGAGCTTGAGGGCAGAACGCTGGGACTCATCGGCCTGGGCGCCATTGGCAGCCGGGTGGCGAAGATTGCCTGTGCCTTTGGTATGAAGGTTCTGGCTTACGATCCCTATGCGAAAGCGGTCCCGCCGGGATGTGAACGTGTTGCTGAACTTAACGATCTGCTCAGGCAGGCCGATGTGCTGTCCCTTCATTGCCCCTTGACGCAACAAAACAGGGGAATGATCAATGCCGCCACGCTGGCGCTGTGTAAGCCGGGCGCCATCCTGGTCAATACCGCGCGCGGCGGGTTGATTGACGATGTGGCGCTGGCCGCGGCATTAAAAGCGGGGACCTTGCGCTGGGCGGCGCTCGACAGCTTTAACAGTGAACCATTAACCACGCCTCACATCTGGCAGGCGATCGATAATGTGATTCTGTCTCCGCATGTGGGCGGCGTAAGCGATGCCTCTTACGTGAAAATGGGGACCGCTGCCGCGGCCAATATTCTGCAGGCGCTGCAGGAGTCGGCTCAGACAGAAACAACGTATTAAGTGTTAATCGAACCTGCGCTTCCGGTTAATTATTTCGCCCTGATGAGCTTACGGGCGGCATCCGCAGGCCGGGTGAGCGTAGCGCCACCCGGCAAACTGGCGGCGCAACAGGGATGCGTGTATTGCAGATACGGTTATTGGATTGCCATTTTCTCACTCCGGCAAAAAGCGTCTGTCGCGTGTGATTTCAGCGTACATTGCGCTCCCGGTTAATCTTCTGCGTTATGCCTGGCATGGCGCAGGGAGCGCACAGGGGGCGGCCAGTCGCCGCCGCCCCCTGTACCCCCGGGCTCCGGCCAGCAAAATCGCCGCTACGCGGTACCTTCGACTTATCCCTGCAGGCTTCGGGTCGGGCCGAGGCAGCGTCCGTGCAAAACACGGCCCTCAGCCCGCATCCATGCGGGCTGCCCCGGCCTTCCGGGAACGTCTCAGCGATTTTGAGGCCGTCAGCACCGGCAGTTTCAGTCGCGCAAGTGGGTAAATCAAGGACAGGTCGCACGATCCGTAGGCCGGGTAAGGCGCAGCCGCCACCCGGCAAAATGGCGGCGTAACAGGGTTGCGTGGGAGGTAATGAACGCGTGCCCGGCGGCGCTGCGCTTGCGCGGGCCTACCGTATCTGAGCTTACGGGCTACATCCGTAGGCCGGGTAAGCGTAGCGCCACCCGGCAAAAAGCGTCTGTCGCGTGTGATTTCAGCGTACATTGCGCTCCCGGTTAATCGTCTGCGTTATGCCTGGCATGGCGCAGGGAGCGCACAGGGGGCGGCCAGTCGCCGCCGCCCCCTGTACCCCCGGGCTCCGGCCAGCAAAATCGCCGCTGCGCGGTCCCTTCGACTTATCCCTGCAGGCTTCGGGTCGGGCCGAGGCAGCGTCCGTGCAAAACACGGCCCTCAGCCCGCATCCATGCGGGCTGCCCCGGCCTTCCGGGAACGTCTCAGCGATTTTGAGGCCGTCAGCACCGGCAGTTTCAGTCGCGCAAGTGGGTAAATCAACGACAGGTCGCACGATCCGTAGGCCGGGTAAGGCGCAGCCGCCACCCGGCAAACTAACCGTGCAACAGGGTTGCCTGGGAGGTAATGAACGCGTGCCCGGCGGCGCTGCGCTTGCGCGGGCCTACCGTATCTGAGCTTACGGGCTACATCCGTAGGCCGGGTAAGCGTAGCGCCACCCGGCAAACTAACGGCAAAACAGGGCTGCCTGGAAGGTCATTCACTCACCAGCTGTTTGAGCAGCGCGAAGGCGTCTTTCATCTTGTCTTCGCTGACCACAAAGGCGCGCAGTTGATTCGCCGCATCCAGCCCTTTTGCCACCAGCCCCTCTTTGGCGGCCACGATGTTCCATGTCAGATCCTCGCGGCGGGTGTCGCCGGCCAGATGCAGCGGCAGATCCGGGGTCTTCACCTTCACCAGCATTGGCGGCAGCTTGAGTTCGCCTGCCTGCGCCAGCAGGTTTTTACTCAGGCACATGGCGCTGAGCAAAATCGGCTGCAGGAACGGCAGTACCGTACCGTTGATTTCCGCACAGTCGCCGAGGGCGTAAATCGCCGGGTCGCTGGTTTGCAGCTGGCTATTGACCACCACCCCGCGGTTAATCTGCAGTCCGGCGTGGCGCGCCAGCGAGGTTTCCGGGCGCAGGCCGGCGGCGGCCACCACCGCATCGACGGTTATCGCGCGCTGGCGGTCGAGACTGACGCGGATGCCGTCGGCGGTGTGTTCAAGCCCTTCCAGCTGCGTTTTTAACATCAGATGGACGCCCATCCCGGTGAGGCGATGCTGCAGACGGCTGCTGACCTCCGGCGGCATCAGCGCTGCCAGCACGCTGGCGGCATTATCGACCACCGTCACCGCTTTACCGGCGCGACAGAAATCCATCGCCAGCTCGCAGCCAATCAGGCCACCGCCGACGATCAGCACCCGGCTGGCGTCGCGGAGCTGGCTCTGCGCCGCGCCATATTCGTGCTGGCTGTTCAGCGTTAGCATCAGCTCGCGGCCCGGCACCGGGGGGATAAACGGCGTGGCGCCGGTGGCCAGCACCAGTTTGTCGTAGCGCCACTGCTTATCCAGGCTTTTCACCCGATGGTTTTCAGCGTCGATATCGCTCACCCAGGTATGGGGAAACAAGCGCAGGTGGTACTGTTCGGCGAACTCGCCGGCGCTTTGCAGAGTCAGATCGTCGGCGTGCTGTCCGCGGCTGATGACGTGGCTGAGATCGGGCTTGTTATACTCATCCATGCTGTCGGCGGCGATGAGGGTCAGCGGGATCTCGGCATCCTGCTTACGAATATTTTTCACCAGCTGGCGGGCCGCGAAGCCCGAGCCGATGATGACGATGCCATCACTCATTTTGCCTCCGTCGCCAGAACATCAAACACATCTTTACCCAGCGAACATTCAGGGCAGAGGAAGTTATCCGGCACGTCGCTCCACGGCGTACCCGGCTGCACATCCTGGTTAGGTTCGCCCTTCGCCGGGTCATACACCCACTGGCAGACGCTGCACTGCATCATGGGACCGAGATCGGCGGCCGCGGCGGCGGCACAGGCGCACTCCTGTTGTTCCGGCGTGACTGTCGCTTCAGCAACCGGCAGTGGAGCGAGCGCCCACTGGCGGGCGATGTCGCGCCCGTGTTGGCGGCACAGTTCGAGCGCGTCGATATCCGGGCGCCATTTGGCCTTCAGACTCAGGGACATTTCAAATCCGGCATCCTGCAGGCGGGTGGACAGGCGGTCTACCGCGCCGCCGCTCCAGCCGTGGGAGCCAAAGGCGCTGGCGCGTTTGTTGCGAAAACGCAGCCCGGTCATCTCTTCCACCAACCCGGCAATTTTCGGCATCATGACGTTGTTCATGGTGGAGGTGCCCACCAGCACGCCTTTTGAACGGAAAACGTTGGTCAGAATGTCGTTTTTGTCGCTGCGGGCGACGTTAAAGATTTTCACCGCCACCCGTGGGTCGACCTCGGTGATCCCCTGGGCAATGGCGTCCGCCATCATGCGGGTGTTGTTGGACATGGTGTCGTAGAAAATCGTGATGCGATCTTCCTGATAATCCGCCGCCCATTCGAGGTATTTCTCGACGATTTGCGTCGGGTTATCGCGCCAGACCACGCCGTGGGAGGTGGCAATCATCGCTACCGGCAGGTTGAAGCCGAGAATTTCGTTAATTTTCGGCGTCACCAGGCGGCTGAAGGGCGTCAGGATGTTGGCGTAGTAGCGCTGGCACTGTTCGTACAGTTCAGTCTGGTCCACTTCATCGTTGAACAGATGTTCGTCGCAGTAGTGCTGGCCGAAGGCGTCATTGCTGAACAGCACCGCGTCGCCGGTCAGGTAAGTCATCATGCTGTCCGGCCAGTGCAGCATTGGCGTTTCCACGAAGATCAGCTGCTTACCGTTGCCGATATCGAGGGTGTCGCCCGTTTTCACCACGTGGAAGTTCCACTCCGGATGGTGGTGGTGGCCGTTGATGGAGTCGATGGCGTTGGCGGTGCAGTAGATCGGCGTATCCGGGATCTGCATCATCAGCTCAGTCAACGCGCCGGCGTGGTCCTCTTCGGCGTGGTTAATAACGATGTAGTCGAGGTCGGCGAGGTCGATTTCGCGGCGCAGATTCTGCACGAACTCGCGGCTGAATTTATGATCGACGGTATCGATCAGCACGTTTTTCTCTTCGCGGATGAGATAGCTGTTATAGCTGCTGCCGCGCAGCGTTTTATATTCGGTGCCGTGGAAATCACGCACTTCCCAGTCACGTTGGCCAACCCAAAGAATGTTATTTTTCACCACAATAGACATAGCAACCTCAATTAATACAGTGTGTTCAAAGTCAGTTGATTGATGTATTACAAGTTGCGTGCCAGTTTTTTAACTTATTGAATAAAAGCATTTTTTAAATTTTCATGATTTTAGTTGCTGTCAAAATGACAATGATTAAAATAGTCGATATGACTATATAAACTGTCAAAATGACAATGGAGCGATGATGAGTTTTTCCGTCGAGGCGCTGGCGAAAATCGCCATTGATTTACAAAGCGATATCGGCCACGTCGACCGCTTTTCGCGCCTGATCGCCACCCTGCGGCAGATCCTTGGCTGCGACGCCTCGGCGCTGCTGCGCTATGAGGCCCATCAGTTTGTGCCGCTGGCGATCGATGGTCTGGCGCAGGATGTGCTTGGCCGGCGCTTTGCACTGGATGGGCATCCGCGGCTGGAGGCGATCGCCCGCGCCGGCGATGTGGTGCGCTTCCCGGCGGACAGCGACCTGCCGGACCCCTATGACGGCCTGATCCCCGGCCAGGAGAGCCTCAAGGTTCACGCCTGCGTGGGGTTGCCGCTGTTTGCCGGGCAAACGCTGATCGGCGCGCTGACTCTTGACGGCATGGATGCCGACCGCTTCGACAGCTTCAGCGATGAAGAGCTGCGACTGATTGCCGCGCTGGTGGCCGGGGCGCTGAATAACGCGCTGCTTATCGCCCGCCTTGAAGCGCAAAACGTCCTGCCCGCGCAGGTGGTGAATTACCCGCAGCCGGAGCGTCAGGAGATCATCGGCCTGTCGGCGCCGATGCTGCAGCTGAAAAAAGAGATCGAGATTGTCGCCGCCTCGGATTTGAACGTGCTGATCAGCGGGGAAACGGGGACCGGTAAGGAGCTGGTGGCGAAGGCGGTGCATCAGGGATCGCCGCGAGCGGCTAACCCGCTGGTGTACCTCAACTGCGCGGCGCTGCCGGAGAGCGTGGCGGAGAGCGAGCTGTTCGGTCACGTGAAAGGGGCGTTTACCGGGGCTATCAGCAACCGTAGCGGCAAATTTGAGATGGCCGATAACGGCACGCTGTTCCTCGACGAAATCGGCGAGCTGTCGCTGGCGCTGCAGGCGAAGCTGCTGCGCGTCCTGCAGTATGGCGATATTCAGCGTGTCGGCGATGACCGCAGCCTGCGGGTCGATGTGCGGGTGCTGGCGGCCACCAACCGCGACCTGCGCCAGGAGGTGGTGGAAGGGCGCTTTCGCGCCGACCTCTATCACCGGCTGAGCGTCTTCCCGCTGTCGGTTCCGGCGCTGCGCGAGCGGGAAAATGACGTGGTGCTGCTGGCTGGCTATTTTTGCGAGCAGTGCCGCCTGCGGATGGGACTGTCGCGGGTAATTTTAAGTGAGGCAACGCGAAACAGGCTGCAGCAGTGGTCGTGGCCGGGCAACGTGCGCGAACTGGAGCATGCCATTCACCGCGCGGTGGTGCTGGCGCGGGCTACTCAGGCTGGCGATGACGTAGTACTGGAGCCGCAGCATTTCGAGTTTACGGCGACTGCGCCGACGTTGCCGACCGAGGCAGCGGCAGCGGCGCCGGCAATGGGCAACGTGAATCTGCGCGAAGCCACGGATAATTTCCAGCGCGAGGCGATTGCCCGCGCGCTGGCGGCACATCAGGGCAACTGGGCGGCGACCGCCCGCGCGCTGGAACTCGACGTCGCCAACCTGCACCGGCTGGCGAAACGTCTGGGGCTTAAAGGATCCCGGCCTGGTAAAAGTTCTGCAGGTTGATGGCGCCGACCAGTTGGCCGTTTTCATCGACTACCGGCGCGGCGCTGATTTTGTGCTTCATCAGCCGCTCTTTGGCTTCCACCGCGCGGCTCTCCGCCTGTAGCGTCACGCCGTTGCGGGTCATCGCCTGCGCGACGCCGTCGTTTAAGGTGCCGCCGCCCACCAGCCAGCGGCGCAGGTCGCCGTCGGTGAAGACCCCCTGCACGCGGTTGGCCTCATCGCAGACCGCCACCAGGCCGAGCCCTGTGCGGCTTAGCTCGAGCATTGCGTTCATGACGTTGGCGTCCGTGCCGACGCGCGGCACTTCGTCGTCGCGGCGCATCAGGTGATGCACTTTGTTCAGCAGACGCGCGCCAAGCGCCCCTGCCGGGTGGGAGCGGGCAAAATCCTCTTCATTGAAGCCGCGGGCCTGCATGACCGCCATCGCCAGCGCATCGCCAAGCATCAGGGTGTTGACGGTGCTGGAGGTCGGCGCCAGGTGCATCGGACAGGCCTCTCGCTCGACGGCGATATCCAGCACCGCTTTCGCCGCCAGCGCCAGCGGCGAGGTGGATTTGCCGGTCATCGCCAGCAGCGGGATACCTTTTTCCTCCAGCCGCGGCACGATCAGATCCAGCTCTTTCGCGCTGCCGGAGTAGGAGATAAACAGCATCACGTCGCGGCCGTCGAGCATGCCAAGATCGCCGTGCAGGGCTTCCGCCGGATGGACAAAAAAGGCCGGGGTGCCGGTGCTGGCGAAGGTCGCCGCCAGCTTTTTGCCGATATGACCGGATTTACCGATACCGGAGACAATCAGTTTGCCCTCGCAGTGGATGATGGTTTCCGCCGCGCGGATGAAGTCGTCGCCCAGGCGTTCCGGCAGGCGGCTCGCCTCCTGTAGCTCCAGCATCAGGGTCTGGCGTCCGGCCTCTAACAAAAAGTTACTCATGATGTTCTCCAGTAATGATGACTTCTATGCCTTTGGCTTCCAGCGCCCGCTGGAATGCAGGGTCAATATCGGCATCGGTAATCAATTTATCCACGCGCTCCAGGCCGCAGACGATATTGGGACTTTTACGGCCAAACTTTGACGAGTCGGCCATCAGGATCACTTCGCGGGCGGCGTTACACATCGCCTTGCTGACGGTATACACCTCATTGAAGGTGGTGACGCCGGCGTTCAGATCGATGCCGTCGGTGCCCATAAACAGCTTGTCGAAACTGAACTGTTCGAAAGCGTTTTCCGCCAGCTGGCCGTGAAAGGAGGCCGATTTTTTGCGGAAGGTGCCGCCGGGCATCAGGATAGTCTGTTCATTATCCAGTTCGGCCAGAGCGTTGACGATATGCAGGCTGTTGGTCATCACCGTGATGTTATTGAAGCGGCTGAGCAGTGGGACCATCTGCAGCACCGTGCTGCCGGCATCGAGGATGAGGGAGTCGCCATCATGAATAAAGCGCACCGCCGCTTCGGCGATGCGCGCTTTCTTATGGGTGTTGATCAGCGTTTTATGATCGATCGGCGGATCGGCTTCATCTTTGTTGAGTACCACGCCACCGTAGGTGCGAATGACGGTGCCGGCGTTTTCCAGCGTGACCAGATCCTTGCGGATGGTGGTGCCGGTAGTATCGAAGTGTTGCGCCAGCTCTTCGACCGAGCATTTTCCCTGCGACTGCAGGAACTCGAGAATGGCTGCCTGGCGCTGACGTGGTTTCATAGGCGTCTATCCTGCGTTTAAGTTTCGAAGTGATAATTTCGCAAGATATTTACTTTTACAACGAAATTATCCATGTTTCGGATTAAGCGCTAATGATAGTGCATTCTGACAGCGCGGATCATGGGGAAAGATCACATCAGGCTGCAATTCCCCGATATGTTTGCCATCCAGCGCGGGGATTTTTTGCGGTCGGGCGAAAATGGTGAAGCCTTTCATCAGCAGCGTGTCGCAGATGCGGTTGTCATCATCAACGGCGATAGCGACGATGGCGCGCGGTTGAAAGCGCCCGGCGGAGCGGCCGACCCCCACCCGACCCTGCTGGCACAGGCTGTCGAAGGCGCGATTGAAGCGGCGGATCTGCCAGCCGCCGAAGGCCAGTTGGGTAAGCCAGGCGATGGCGGCGACGGTGATGAGTGCGGTAACCATAGGTGTCTCCTTAAGGGGGCCGGGAACAATCCGGGTCGCGGCGCGAGCACCTAACCCGAGCGACCCGCGGTGCCGTATTTTTGTCGGGTGGCGGCTAACGCCTTACCCGACCTACCGTTTTGTAGCCCGGATAAGCGCGGCGCCATCCGGGATCCCTTTAAAACATCACCTGGCCGCCGGTAACGTTGATCGACTGACCGGTGCAGTACGACGCCTGCGGGCTGGCGTAAAACATCAGGACGTTCAGCACATCCTGATATTCGCATCCGCGCTTCAGGGGCACCTTGTCGATGTAGTACTGCTCGACCTCGCTCTCATCGATACCGAGCTTGGTGGCGTACTGCGGCAGCAGCGACTGGAACATCGGCGACTTCAGCAGATTACCGAGCATCAGTGAGTGTACGGTAATGCCGTACTCCGCCAGATCCAGCGCCAGCGACTGGGTCAGGCCGACGCCGCCGAACTTCGCCGCGCTGTAGCCGGAGTTGTGCTTGCTGCCCACTTTGCCGGATTTCGAGTTGATCTGAATGATGCGTCCCTTAATGCCGTCGCGGATCATCAGCCGGGAAAACTCGCGGGCGCAGAGGAAGTAGCCCACCAGATTGACCTGCAGCGAGCGGTCGAAATCCCCCAGCGCAAAGTCGCTAATAAACGCCGCTTTAGCGATGCCGGCGCTGTACACCAGCAGATCGACACGCGAGAAAATCTCATCCACTCCGTGGGCCAGCGCGGTGACGCTGGCCTCGCTGGTGGCGTCGGCGCCGAAGCCATACGCCATGCCTTCGCCATATTCAGCGTTAATCTCCTGGGCGACGCGGCTGGCTTTTTCGCTCTGAATATCGACCACCGCCACGCGGTAGCCCTCGGCGGCCAGCCCGCGGCACAGAAACTCTCCTAAGGTTTGTCCACCGCCAACGACAACAGCAACCTGATTCATCTCTCTCTCCTGTTAAGCAACAAATTTCAGTACGCAGCCGGGCGCGATGGCGTCCGGCACCGGGCCCGCCACATGGACGGTACCCGGGAACTCCGCTTCACGATGGCCGTCAAAGCGCAGGGTGATGTGGCCCAGCTCGCGCAGGTTTTGTTCGGCGACCTCGCCGACGGCGGTCACCGGGTAGCGCAGCTCGCCAAGCTGCAGCTCTGCGCCCGGCTGCAGCGCGCCGGCAAGCTCGCCGTGGTTGTGAATAAAGCAGTACGCTTCGATATCCGCCGGGGCGCCCTCGCGGAAGGTGATCAGCATCTGCTCTTCCAGCGCCATCGTCGCGCAGGCGCCGATGTGCGTAATGGTGGTCTGGTAAATCACGGTCATGTTCTGGCCCCTCTTACTGGTAAATAAATCCGGAAACGAACCACGCGATCAGCACCGTTGGCGCGCCGGTCAAAAAGCGGCTGACCAGCACCGACGGCACGCCGACGCGCACGGTATCCTGGCGGGCTTCAGCCAGCGACAGGCCTACCGGGATAAAATCGCAGGCGGCCTGGGCGTTAATGGCGAACAGCGCCGGCAGGGCGAGGTGCGGGGGAATATTGCCGAGGCCGATCTGCACGCCAATCAGCACGCCGATAACCTGGGCGATAACCGCGCCGGGGCCGAGAAACGGCGACAGCAGCGGGAAGGAGCAGATCAGCGCCAGGGTCACCAGACCCAGCGGATGGCTGGCCAGCGGCGCCAGGCCATGGGCGATCCAGTCGCCGATGCCGGAGGCCATGATGATGCCGATCAGCGCCGAGACGAAGGCCATAAACGGCAGAATGGTCTTCAGCACCGTATCGATGGTGTCGCGCCCGGCCTGGAACAGCACCGCCACCACCGAGCCCATCCCCATCCCGACCTTCGCCAGCAGGCCATCGCTCTGTTCAGTGATCTTTTTGCTGGCATCGTAATCGCGACCCGCGCGGTTGTTCTCCGCCGGCGGCTCGGGAGCTACCGCGCTGTCGGTCGCGATGCGCTGAATGTTCTCCTCTTTGACGCCGGAGACGTAGATATCTTCTGTGATGTACTGGGCCAGCGGCCCTGATTTGCCGGTGGCATGGATATTCACCGTCGGGATACGACGCTTGGGGTAGAGCCCGCAGCGCAGGGTGCCTCCGCAGTCGATAATCGCCACGCCGATGTCGCTTTCCGCCGGTTCGCCCTCTTTAAAACCGTCCACCGCCTGCCAGCCGGTCAGACTGGCGATGCGGTCAACGATCGCCGGGCGGGTGCCGGCGGTGATATAGACGATCTTTTTGCCCTCGACGACGTCGAGCTCAAGGGGGCCGCCCCAGCCGCCGGTGCCTTTCTCAATACGAATCCGGGTCATGATGTCGCTCCTGACAGATGCACTTTCTGAGCCAGCTGAATCGCCATTTTTCGTTCGAAAATCGAGGTGGTCAGGTCGGTGACCCAGCCGCGGAAGAAGTTGGTCACCAGCCCGACCAGCAGATAGCTCACCGCCAGCGGCCCAAGCGGCAGGCCGAGGGTGGTGAGGCCGTTGGCGATGCCGAGATAGACGAACAGTTCGCCGGGGTTGATATGCGGAAACAGGCCGTTCATCGAGTGGCAGCTGTAGGACGCCGCCGCGTAATAGCTGGGCTTGTACTTCTCTGGCATAAAGCGGCCCAGGCTCAGGGTCATTGGGTTACAAAACACAAAGGTGCCGATGCAGGGCAACAGCAGGTAGCGGGAGATCGGGTTCCCGGCGCAGCGCTGCGCCAGTTTTTCGATCCGCTGCTGGCCGATAAAGTTGATCAGCGCGTTCATGATCACCAGCAGACTGATCAGCAAGGGGAGGATCCCGGTCACCATTCCGGTAAATACCTCGCCGCCTTTCTGAAACAGGCCGATAAACCACTCTGCGCCGTGGGTCACGACGTCAATCATTGTTCTCTCCTTCAGCATGTTATTTTTCTTGCTAACTGCAGGCTGATTTTAATCACTTTGAAAGGTTTTAAAGTGTTAAATAGATCGCAAAATGAAAGATAAATATTTTATTTCGAAAGATTGGTGTTGAGAGGATGAAATCACGAGGCGCATGACAGCATCCAGGAAGGGGGGCGGTGAAGGACTATTTTGTCTACAAACAGATTGTCGCTTTCTTGTTGGTCGTCGCATGCTTTACCATAATTATCCCTTGCTGAATTTGTTAAACGGAATTCCCATGTTGAAGCGTCGCTCTCTGGCTGTACTTCCCCTTTGTGTGCTCCTCGCTGCCTGCAGCAGCAAACCCAAGACTCCCGCGGAAACGGAGATGGCGAGTGGAACCGGCGGCTTTTTGCTGGAACCGCAGCATAACGTGATGCAGATGGGCGGCGACTTCGCCAACAACCCGGCAGCGGCGCAGTTCATCGATAAGATGGTGGCGAAGCACGGCTTCGACAGGCAGCAGCTGCAGGAGATCCTGTCGCAGGCGAAGCGTCTGGACTACGTTCTGCGGCTGATGGATCGTCAGGCGCCGACCGGCCTGCCGCCGACCGGGCCGACCGGCGCCTGGCTGCGCTACAAGAAACAGTTTATTACCCCGGATAACGTGCAGAACGGCGTGGTGTTCTGGAATCAGTATCAGGACGCGCTCAACCGCGCTTATCAGGTCTACGGCGTACCGCCGGAAATCATTGTCGGCATTATCGGCGTGGAGACCCGTTGGGGTCGGGTGATGGGCAAAACCCGCATCCTCGACGCGCTGGCGACCCTGTCGTTTAACTATCCGCGCCGTGCTGAGTACTTCTCCTCCGAGCTGGAAACCTTCCTGCTGATGGCGCGCAGCGAAAGCGACGACCCGCTGGATCTGAAAGGCTCTTTCGCCGGGGCGATGGGTTACGGCCAGTTTATGCCGTCCTCCTATAAGCAATACGCGGTGGACTTTAACGGCGACGGCCATATCAACCTGTGGGACCCGGTGGATGCGATCGGCAGCGTGGCCAACTACTTCAAACAGCACGGCTGGGTGAGCGGCGATCTGGTGGCGGTGCAGGCGCTGGGCCAGGCGCCGGGGCTGGAGAATGGTTTCAAAACCAAATACAGCGTTTCGCAGCTGTCGGCGGCGGGATTAACCCCGACCCAGCCGCTGGGCAACCATCAGCAGGCCAGCCTGCTGCGCCTGGACGTCGGCACCGGCTATGAGTACTGGTACGGGTTGCCGAACTTCTATACCATCACCCGCTACAACCACAGCACCCACTACGCCATGGCCGTCTGGCAGCTTGGCCTGGCGGTTTCTCAGGCCCGCGGCGGTTATTAATACTGTCATCCGGCTGACCGATCCCGAGCCTCCCCGGATAGCGGCGCGTAGCGCCTTATCCGGGCTATGGTCTGTTATCCGGCTGGCAGCCCCGGTAAGCGCAGCGCGACCGGGGGACTTCTCGTTTATCCTCCTGCTTTTTCCCGTTTGCCTGCCGCTTGTCGACCTTTGTTACATTTCCGCTCCCGACGCTGATTTACAATCTTATTCCGCCTCTGTATTGTTATGTTATAACATTCAATAGAGGTGAGATATGTTCACATCGGTTTTTATGGCATCCGGCGCGGCGCGCCTGGCCATCGCGGGAACGCTACTGGCGGCGCTATGGCTGGCGACCTGGTGGGCGGTGACGCTACCATGATTGAACTGGAACAACTGGTAACCGGCTATGGCGGGGTGGCGATCACCCCTCCGCTGAGCGGGATGATATGCCCCGGCAGCCTGACGGCAATCGTTGGCCTCAATGGCTGCGGAAAATCGACCCTGCTGAAAACCCTCGCCGGGTTTCTTCCGCCGGTCAGTGGCTGTCTGCGCTGGCAGGGAAAGCGGCCGGTGATTGGCTGGCTGGCGCAGCGCCATGCCCTCGAGTCGCAGTTTCCTCTCAACGTGCAGGATGTGGTGAGCCAGGGCGCATGGCCCGGCGTGTCGCTGCTGCGCGGTCTGGGCGGCGATACCCGGCGACGCATCGGCGCGGCGCTGGAGCGGGTCGGGCTGGCGAGCCTGGCGAAAACCCCGATCGAAGCGCTCTCCGGCGGCCAGTTTCAGCGCATGCTGTTTGCCCGGGTGCTGGTGCAGCAGGCGCCGCTGGTGATGCTCGACGAGCCCTTCACCGGCATTGATGAAGCGACCAGTCGCGAACTGATGGATTTGATCCTCGACATGCACCGGCAGGGGCAGACCATCCTGGCGGTGCTGCATGATAACCAGCGGGTAGCCGACTTTTTCCCGGAGACGCTGCTGCTGACCCCCCGGCGCGCCTGCTGGGGCGCCACCCGGGCGGTTCTCCCGGCCTTCAGCCAGGCGAGGTCGGCATGATCTGGCACACCTTCTTTCAGCCTTTTATTGAATTCGGCTTTATGCGCCGGGCGCTGGTGGTCTGTCTGGCGCTGTCGCTCAGCACCACCATGCTGGGCGTCTTCCTGCTGCTGCGGCGCATGAGCCTGATGGGCGACGCGCTGTCGCACGCCATTCTCCCCGGCGTGGCGGTGGGCTATCTGCTGAGCGGCATGTCGCTGCTGGCCATGACCCTGGGCGGCTTTGTCGCCGGCATCGCGGTCGCGCTGGTGGCGGGATGGGTGAGCCGGCGGACGCCGTTAAAAGAGGACGCCAGCTTTGCCGGATTTTATCTGGGATCGCTGGCGCTGGGCGTCACCCTGGTGTCGCTGCGCGGCTCCAGCGTCGACCTGCTGCATCTGCTGTTTGGCTCCATTCTGGCGGTGGACCGTGACGCGGCGCTGTTTGTCAGCGGCGTCGCCAGCCTGACGCTGCTGTGCATCGCGCTGTGCTACCGCGGTCTGGTCAGCGAGGCGTTCGACAGCGCCTGGCTGCAGGTGAACCACCGCCGGCTGCCCGCGCTGCTGCATGGGCTTTTTCTGGCGCTGCTGGTGCTTAACCTGGTGGCGGGGTTTCAGGTGCTCGGCACGCTGATGGCGGTAGGGGTGATGATGCTGCCGGCGGTCGCCGCGCGCTGCTGGGCGCGAACGCTGCCGGGCATCCTGCTGCTGGCGGCGCTCTCCGGCGCGCTCTGCGCCTGGCTGGGTTTGAGTCTCTCCTGGGCGGCCAGTCTTCCCGCCGGGCCCGCCATCGTGCTGACCGCCAGCGCGCTGTTTTTTATTTCGCTGTTTTTTGGCACGCGCAGCCGGCTGCTGGTCGGCTGGCGCAAATTGATGGGGTAAGGAAATGATGAAACGTAGTGCAATAGTGGTCGCGCTGGCCTTCGGCCTGATGGCGCAGGGGGCGATGGCGAAAACGCTGAATGTGGTAAGCAGTTTTTCGGTGCTGGGTGATATGGTGCAGCAGGTCGGCGGGGAGCATGTTCATGTGGACACCCTGGTCGGCCCGGATGGCGATCCGCACACCTTCGAGCCGTCGCCGAAGGACAGCGCGCTGCTCAGCAAGGCCGACGTGGTGGTGGTTAACGGTCTGGGACTGGAAGGGTGGCTGGATCGCCTGATTAAGGCCTCTGGTTTTAAGGGCGAGCTGGTGGTGGCGTCGAAGGGCGTCAAGACCCATACCCTCGATGAAGATGGCAAAACGGTGACCGATCCCCACGCCTGGAACAGCGCGGCGAACGGCGCGTTGTATGCGCAGAATATCCTCGATGGACTGGTGAAAGCCGACCCGGAAGATCAAGCGGCGCTGACGAACAGCGGCAAGCGTTATATCGAGCAACTGACGGCCCTCGACGGCTGGGCGAAAGGGCAGTTCAGCGCCATTCCGCAGGCAAAGCGCAAAGTTCTCACCAGCCATGACGCCTTCGGCTATTTTGGCCGCGCTTATCACGTGACCTTCCTCGCGCCGCAGGGGCTCTCTTCAGAGAGCGAGGCCAGCGCGGCGCAGGTGGCGGCGCTGATTAAGCAAATCAACGCGGACGGCGTCCATACCTGGTTTATGGAGAACCAGCTTGACCCGCGACTGGTGAAGCAGATCGCCAGCGCCACCGGCGCGCAGCCCGGCGGAGAACTCTATCCTGAGGCGCTCTCCGCCCCGGGTGGCGTCGCGGATAGCTATGTCAAAATGATGCGTCATAACGTGGCGCTGATCGCCGCCAGCATGAAGTAGTTTTGCGATTTCTCATCCCGGCGCCGCCGGGATGATTCATTTTGGATGTCCCCTCGTAAATTCCACACCTCGTCCCCATATCTCTGTGGAAAGTGCTATCTTTGATGGCCTCTTTATCCGGAGCAAAGCGGGGCGATAATGACCGATTCAGAATTAATGCAGCTAAGCGAGGAGGTCGGCCGGGCGCTGAAGGCGCAGGGCGCGACGGTGACCACGGCGGAATCCTGCACCGGCGGCTGGATAGCGAAAGCCATCACCGATATTGCCGGCAGCTCAGCGTGGTTTGAACGCGGTTTTGTGACCTACAGCAACGAGGCCAAATCGCAAATGATCGGCGTCAGCGAAGCGACGCTGCGGGACAACGGCGCGGTGAGCGAACCGGTGGTGGTGGAGATGGCGATCGGCGCGTTGCGCGCCGCGCGCGCGGACTATGCCATCTCGGTAAGCGGCGTCGCCGGGCCGGATGGCGGCAGCGACGAAAAGCCGGTCGGGACGGTGTGGTTTGGCGTCGCCAGCGTCAGCGGGCAAGGGGTGACGCGGCGGGAATGCTTTGCCGGAGACCGCGAAGCGGTGCGTCGTCAGGCGACGGCCTACGCGCTCAATCTGCTCTGGCAACAATTTCTACAAAAGACTTGATACTGTATGACTATACAGTATAATTGCCTCAACTGAACAAATATTAACGGCGAAGCGAACAGGCTTCACCCTGCATGATTAGGAGTAACAATGGCGATCGACGAAAACAAACAGAAAGCGTTGGCGGCTGCACTGGGCCAGATCGAAAAGCAATTCGGTAAAGGCTCCATCATGCGCCTGGGTGAAGACCGTTCTATGGACGTAGAAACCATCTCCACCGGCTCGCTTTCTCTGGATATCGCGCTGGGCGCCGGCGGTCTGCCAATGGGCCGTATCGTCGAGATCTACGGGCCGGAATCCTCCGGTAAAACCACCCTGACGCTGCAGGTTATCGCCGCAGCGCAGCGCGAAGGTAAAACCTGTGCGTTCATCGATGCGGAACACGCGCTGGATCCGGTCTATGCGCGCAAACTGGGCGTGGATATCGACAACCTGCTGTGTTCTCAGCCGGATACCGGCGAGCAGGCGTTGGAAATCTGTGACGCGCTGGCGCGCTCCGGCGCGGTTGACGTTATTGTCGTCGACTCCGTCGCGGCGCTGACGCCGAAAGCGGAAATCGAAGGCGAAATCGGCGACTCTCACATGGGCCTCGCGGCGCGTATGATGAGCCAGGCGATGCGTAAACTGGCGGGTAACCTGAAGCAGTCCAACACGCTGCTGATCTTTATCAACCAGATCCGTATGAAAATCGGCGTGATGTTCGGTAACCCGGAAACCACCACCGGCGGTAACGCGCTGAAGTTCTATGCCTCCGTGCGTCTGGATATCCGTCGCATCGGCGCGGTGAAAGAGGGCGATAACGTCGTCGGCAGCGAAACCCGCGTCAAAGTAGTGAAGAACAAGATTGCGGCGCCGTTCAAACAGGCTGAATTCCAGATCCTCTACGGCGAAGGCATCAACTTCTTCGGCGAGCTGGTTGACCTCGGCGTGAAAGAGAAGCTGATTGAGAAAGCGGGCGCCTGGTACAGCTACAACGGCGACAAAATTGGTCAGGGTAAAGCGAACGCTATCACCTGGCTGAAAGAGAACCCGGCGGCGGCGAAAGAGATTGAGAAGAAAGTGCGCGAACTGCTGCTCAACAACCAGGACTCTACGCCGGACTTCGCCGTTGACGGCAACGACGCAGAAGAAACGGAACAAGATTTCTGATATCGTCTAACAGAGTGATAAAGGGCTGCTTATGCGGCCCTTTTGCTTTTCTTAGATTATTGAGGTGCCTGTGACTGAACCTTCATCACGCCGATCCGGCTATGCTCGTCTGCTGGACCGCGCTATCCGTATCCTGGCGATGCGCGACCACAGCGAACAGGAGCTGCGGCGCAAACTGGCCGCTCCGGTGATGAGCAAAAACGGCCCCGAGGCGCTGGACGTCACCCCTGAAGAGCTGGAGCAGGTGGTGGCCTGGTGTATCGAAAACCGCTATCTCGACGATAATCGTTTTGTCGGCCAGTTCATCGCCAGCCGGAGCCGCAAAGGCTATGGCCCCGCGCGCATTCGTCAGGAGCTCAGCCAGAAAGGCATTGCGCGCCAGGCCGTTGAACAGGCGATGCGCGAATGCGATATCGACTGGGTGAGCCTTGCCAGGGCGCAGGCGCAGCGTAAATACGGTGAACCGTTACCATCCGCCTTTACTGAAAAAGTGAAAATCCAGCGATTCCTGCTGTACCGTGGCTACCTGATGGAAGATATCCAGGAAATCTGGCGAAATTTTGCAGATTGACCCATCCGGGATTTTACTTCGCCGTAAAGAAAACTTATCTTATTCCCACTTTATTCCGTCGGGCCGCTGGTTGTGACAGTGCAGGCAGCGTCCTGGGCGATTATTCCTTTACACAAAATCATTCAAGCTGCATCAGGGCGGCAAGAGAGACTATCTTCCGCAGCGCACGTCAGTTCGGTGCAGGAAGAGCAAGCGCAGCCAGGACAGAGGCGACTTGAAGGATGACGTGTAGCTTGATTTCAGGATAATTATGAGCAAGAGCACCGCTGAGATCCGTCAGGCGTTTCTCGACTTTTTCCATAGCAAGGGACATCAGGTAGTTGCCAGCAGCTCCCTGGTGCCGCACAACGATCCGACCCTGCTGTTTACCAACGCAGGGATGAACCAGTTCAAGGATGTCTTCCTTGGTCTCGACAAACGTAATTATTCGCGTGCGACCACCGCGCAGCGTTGCGTGCGTGCGGGTGGTAAACACAACGATCTGGAAAACGTCGGTTACACCGCGCGTCACCACACCTTCTTTGAAATGCTGGGCAACTTTAGCTTCGGCGACTACTTCAAGCAGGATGCCATCAAATACGCGTGGGAACTGCTGACCGGTGAGAACTGGTTCGCGCTGCCGAAAGAGAAGCTGTGGGTCACCGTTTACGAGACCGATGACGAAGCATTCGACATCTGGGCCAATGAAGTAGGCGTCCCGCGCGAGCGAATCATCCGCATCGGCGACAACAAAGGCGCGCCGTTTGCTTCAGACAACTTCTGGCAGATGGGCGACACCGGTCCGTGCGGCCCGTGCACCGAAATCTTCTTTGACCACGGCGATCACATCTGGGGCGGCCCTCCGGGAAGCCCGGAAGAAGACGGCGACCGCTACATTGAGATCTGGAACATCGTCTTCATGCAGTTCAACCGTCAGGCTGACGGCACCATGGAGCCGCTGCCGAAGCCGTCCGTCGACACCGGTATGGGCCTGGAGCGTATTGCCGCGGTGCTGCAGCACGTTAACTCCAACTATGACATCGACCTGTTCCGCGATCTGATCGCCAGCGTGGCGAAAGTCACCGGCGCCACCGATCTGACGAACAAGTCGCTGCGCGTTATCGCCGACCACATTCGCTCCTGCGCCTTCCTGATCGCTGACGGCGTTATCCCGTCGAATGAAAACCGCGGCTACGTGCTGCGTCGCATCATTCGCCGCGCGATCCGTCACGGCAACATGCTGGGCGCGAAGGACACTTTCTTCTGGAAACTGGTTGCCCCGCTGATTGCCGTGATGGGCTCCGCCGGCGAAGAGCTGAAGCAGCAGCAGGCTCAGGTTGAGCAGGTGCTGAAAACCGAAGAAGAGCAGTTCGCCCGTACTCTGGAGCGCGGACTGGCGCTGCTGGATGAAGAGCTGTCGAAGCTGAAAGGCGACACCCTGGATGGCGAAACCGCCTTCCGTCTGTACGACACCTACGGCTTCCCGGTCGACCTGACCGCGGACGTCTGCCGCGAGCGCAACATCAAGGTTGACGAAGCCGGCTTTGAGGCCGCCATGGAAGAGCAGCGCCGCCGCGCGCGCGAGTCCAGCGGTTTCGGCGCGGACTACAACGCGATGATCCGCGTTGACAGCGCCTCTGAATTTAAAGGTTACGATCGTCTGGAGCTGAACGGCAAAGTGACGGCGCTGTTTATCGACGGCAAAGCGGTGGATAGCGTCAGCGCGGGTCAGGAAGCCGTGGTGATCCTCGACCAGACCCCGTTCTATGCGGAGTCCGGCGGCCAGGTGGGCGATAAAGGCGAACTGAAAGGCGCGGGCTTCTCCTTCGCGGTCAGCGACACGCAGAAGTACGGCCAGGCCATTGGTCATATCGGTAAAGTCGCCAGCGGCTCCCTGAAAGTGGGCGACGCGGTGCAGGCCGATGTGGACGAGGCTCGCCGTCAGCGTATCCGTCTGAACCACTCCGCGACGCACCTGATGCACGCGGCGCTGCGCCAGGTGCTCGGCACCCATGTGGCGCAGAAAGGCTCGCTGGTCAACGATAAAGCGCTGCGCTTTGACTTCTCGCATTTCGAAGCGATGAAGCCGGAAGAGATTCGTGCAGTGGAAGATCTGGTCAACGCGCAGATCCGTCGTAACCTGGCTATCGAAACCAACATTATGGATATCGATGCCGCGCGCGCATCCGGCGCCATGGCGCTGTTCGGCGAGAAATACGATGACCGCGTCCGCGTGCTGCAGATGGGCGACTTCTCCACCGAACTGTGCGGCGGGACTCACGCGGCGCGTACTGGTGATATCGGCCTGTTCCGCATCACGTCTGAGTCCGGGACCGCCGCTGGCGTGCGCCGTATCGAAGCGGTGACTGGTGAGGGCGCGATAGCCATGCTGCACGCGCAGAGCGATCAGCTCAGCGATATCGCACAACTGCTGAAGGGCGACAGCCACAATCTTGGCGAGAAAGTTCGCGCCGCGCTGGAGCGTACCCGTCAGCTGGAAAAAGAGCTGCAGCAGCTGAAAGAGCAGGCTGCGGCGCAGGAGAGCGCAAACCTCTCCAGCAAAGCGGAAGAGATTAACGGCGTTAAGCTGCTGGTCAGCGAACTGGCCGGCGTGGAGCCGAAGATGCTGCGTACCATGGTTGACGACCTGAAGAACCAGCTGGGTTCGACGGTTGTGGTGTTGGCTACGGTCGCAGACGGTAAAGTTTCCCTGATTGCCGGTGTGTCTAAGGATGTGACAGATCGCGTGAAGGCTGGGGAGCTGGTTGGTATGGTCGCTCAGCAGGTGGGCGGTAAAGGGGGCGGTCGTCCGGATATGGCGCAGGCCGGTGGTACCGATGCGTCTGCTCTCCCTGCAGCGTTAGCCAGTGTGAAAGGCTGGGTCAGCGCAAAACTGTAATAACTATAAGCGCATATACCCTAAATAATTCGAGTTGCAGGAAGGCGGCGACGCAGCGAATCCCCGGGAGCTTACTCAAGAAAGTGACTGGGGGGAGCGAGGAAAGCCAACACACATGCAACCTGAAGTATGACGGGTATAGGTGCCGTAACCTCAGGGAAATGGCACCTTGCGCGAGAAACACCGATAACGATAAAGTCGGGTTGAAATTGTGTATATCGGCTAAACTTAGGTTTAACAGAATGTGATGCCATGACTGCTTATACCGTAAGGTATTTGTCATCGCTTACTTTTTGGCGTTATATGATGGATAATGCCGGGATACGAGAGACCCGACTCTTTTAATCTTTCAAGGAGCAAAGAATGCTGATTCTGACTCGTCGAGTTGGTGAGACCCTCATGATTGGAGATGAGGTCACTGTGACAGTTTTAGGGGTGAAGGGTAACCAGGTTCGTATTGGCGTAAACGCCCCTAAAGAAGTATCTGTTCACCGTGAAGAGATCTACCAGCGTATTCAGGCTGAAAAATCCCAGCAGTCCAGTTACTAAGGTTTCCGCGCCTCGCTGTTCAGTGAGGCGCATCACTTACCGCCGCTTTTTCTCTTTTTCTGTTTTTTCCCCTGCGCCATACCGCTTTTCATCACCCTTTGCTGCTTTGGTCGTTTAGCGTTATGCCTGCGTCAGGGCTGATTTCCTGTTGATAAATTGCCCTTTTTGCCGTTTTTGCACGCGAATTGCGTGCGAAGTGTGCAAACGAAAAAAGGTCTCGAAAAAGTGTTTGACTTATAAGTACCAGAAAGTAATATGTGCGCCATCGCAGCGACGAAGAGCAGAAACAAGTTCTTCGAAGCACTCGAAAGAGGCGTGTGTGGTGAGGTGGCCGAGAGGCTGAAGGCGCTCCCCTGCTAAGGGAGTATGCGGTCAAAAGCTGCATCCGGGGTTCGAATCCCCGCCTCACCGCCATTTTGCATCCGTAGCTCAGCTGGATAGAGTACTCGGCTACGAACCGAGCGGTCGGAGGTTCGAATCCTCCCGGATGCACCATCTTCTTTCTGAATGAAGAGAGAAGAGCGCTGTGAAAGCAGCGGCCCGCAGTGCGAGGCATAATCGAGTCACTCTACCGATTAGGCCGTCATACTCAGTGTGGCATGTGTTAGTTGTGACACTGACGCGTAGTAAAGCAAGTTTCCCGATGCATCCGTAGCTCAGCTGGATAGAGTACTCGGCTACGAACCGAGCGGTCGGAGGTTCGAATCCTCCCGGATGCACCATTCTTTAATAAGAATGGCAAATCGCGAAATTTGATATCAGAATTACAGCAGTAATCCCGATGCATCCGTAGCTCAGCTGGATAGAGTACTCGGCTACGAACCGAGCGGTCGGAGGTTCGAATCCTCCCGGATGCACCATATTCTCCTTAGTAACAGCAACATTGTTGTTATCTGGTTTGCGAAACCATCGTAAGTGCCAGGAGAGTAACCCCGCAGTAAAATAGCTTTCCCGATGCATCCGTAGCTCAGCTGGATAGAGTACTCGGCTACGAACCGAGCGGTCGGAGGTTCGAATCCTCCCGGATGCACCATATTCTCCTTAATAACAGCGACGATGTTGTTACATAGGCTGCGAAATTATCGCAGCACCCGTTCTGAATGCATCATCTTCACTCTTCTCTCACCATCCCGATAACCGCGTTTTCCATCCCAGTTTCATCCGACTTTTTTTATTGGCAAGCCGCGCTTTCCACTATAATTTATCCTTGTATATCAGCGTTATCAGGCTGAGATAAATGCAAGGAGAGAAATCCATGAAATGGTTCAAAGCAATACCTGCTTTTTGCGCGACGCTGCTGGTGGCGACGGTCCTCGCTGGCTGTGCCGGTTCGTCCACCAAAGAAAGTACCGGCGGTTACATTGACGATACCGTGGTGACCACTAAGGTGAAAACGGCGCTCTTTAACGATAAAGACATCAAGTCCTCTGAAATCAGCGTCCAGACCTTTAAAGGCCGCGTCCAGCTGAGCGGATTTGTCTCCTCCGCGGAAAGCGCTAAACGGGCGGTGGAAGTCACCCGTCGGGTGCAGGGTGTGCGAATGGTCGAAAACGATCTGCGTATTAAATAAGGCCGGCTATCCGGTCTGATGCCTGAAGGCGCCTGTGGGCGCCTTTGTCGTCTGCGCCGCTGGCCGCGACAACGACCGGCTTTTGCGTTACAGTAACCATTCATTAACCGGTTGGTGAGAAGACGATGTACGAAGGTTACGCAGGACTGATCTTTGATATGGATGGCACCATCCTCGATACCGAGCCGACCCACCGTCAGGCATGGAACGAGGTGCTGGGCCGCTACGGTATGCGTTTCGACGAACAGGCGATGGTCGCCCTCAATGGCTCACCGACCTGGCGGATTGCCCAGGCGATTATTGAACTCAACCAGGCGGATCTCGATCCACATCGCCTGGCGCAGGAAAAAACCCTGGCCGTTAAGGCGATGCTGCTGGATAGCGTACGCCCATTGCCGCTGATCGAGGTGGTCAAAACGTGGCACGGCCGTCGCCCGATGTCGGTCGGCACCGGTAGTGAAAGCGCCGTCGCCGAAGCGCTGCTGGCGCACCTGGGCCTGCGTCATTACTTCTCCGCGGTGGTGGCGGCCGATCATGTGGTCAACCATAAACCCGCGCCCGATACCTTCCTGCTGTGCGCCGAGCGCATGGGCGTCGCGCCGGAAAAATGCGTGGTCTTCGAAGATGCCGACTTTGGTCTGCAGGCGGCGAAGCGCGCGGGAATGGACGCTGTAGACGTGCGTTTGCTGTGAGCGACGCGCTGTCACTCCTCTCGCTGTTTGCCAGTAGCTTTTTAAGCGCCACGCTGCTTCCCGGCAATTCGGAGGTTGTGCTGGTTGCGATGCTTCTTACGGGGGTTAGTCATCCGTGGTGGTTAGTATTAATAGCAACAATCGGCAATAGCCTTGGAGGGGTAACTAACGTTATTCTGGGGCGCCTGTTTCCGCTGCGTAAAACCTCGCGCTGGCAGGAGCGGGCGGCCGGCTGGCTTAAGCGCTACGGCGCGGTGACGCTGTTGCTAAGCTGGGCGCCGGTTGTCGGCGATTTACTGTGTTTGCTGGCGGGATGGATGCGCATTTCCTGGGGACCGGTACTCTTTTTCTTATGCCTTGGAAAGGCGCTGCGCTATATCGTCATTGCGGCAGCGACGCTTCAGGGCATGACGTGGTGGCACTAATTGGACTGATAGTTCATCCATTACAATTATGCTTATTCAAACGATTTCGACAGGCGGGAGGTCAAATTGATCCCGGACGTATCACAGGCGCTGGCCTGGCTGGAAAAACATCCGCAGGCCCTGCAGGGTATTCAACGTGGTCTGGAGCGGGAGACGCTGCGCGTGAACGCAGACGGTACGCTGGCGACGACCGGTCACCCTCTGGCGTTAGGCTCAGCGCTGACGCATAAATGGATTACCACCGATTTTGCCGAAGCTTTACTCGAGTTTATTACGCCGGTGGACGGCGATATTGAGCATATGCTGACCTTTATGCGCGATGTCCATCGCTATACCGCGCGTCAGATCGGTGACGAGCGGATGTGGCCGCTGAGCATGCCCTGCTATATCGCCCCCGGTCAGGATATTGAGCTGGCGCAGTACGGCACCTCTAACGTGGGACGCCTGAAAACGCTGTATCGCGAGGGGCTGAAGAACCGCTACGGCGCGCTGATGCAGACTATCTCCGGCGTGCACTATAACTTCTCGCTGCCGATGACGTTCTGGCAGGCGAAGTGCGGTGTGGAAGACGCTGAAAGCGGGAAAGAGGCCATTTCAGCAGGCTATTTTCGCACGATTCGTAACTACTATCGCTTTGGCTGGGTGATCCCGTATCTGTTCGGCGCCTCGCCGGCGATTTGCTCTTCATTCCTGCAAGGAAAGCCGACGACGCTGCCCTTTGAGGAGACGGGCAACGGCATGTACTACCTGCCGTACGCCACCTCGCTGCGCCTCAGCGACCTCGGTTATACCAATAAGTCGCAAAGCAATCTCGGAATTACGTTTAACGATCTGCACGAGTATGTGGCAGGATTGAAGCGCGCGATTAAAACGCCGTCGGAAGAGTACGCCAAAATCGGGCTGGAAAAAGACGGTAAGTATCTGCAGATCAACAGCAATATCCTGCAGATTGAAAACGAACTCTATGCGCCGATCCGCCCGAAACGCGTCACCCGTCGGGGCGAAACCCCGTCCGATGCGCTGCTGCGCGGCGGCATTGAGTACATTGAAGTCCGTTCGCTGGATATCAACCCGTTCTCGCCGATCGGCGTTGACGCCCAGCAGGTGCGTTTCCTCGATCTGTTTATGGTTTGGTGCGCGCTGGCCGACGCGCCGGAGATGAGCAGCGATGAGCTGCTGTGCACTCGCACCAACTGGAATCGGGTGATTCTGGAAGGCCGTAAGCCGGGCTTAACGTTGGGCATCGGCTGCGAAAGCGCGCAGTTCCCGCTGGCGCAGGTAGGTAAAGATCTGTTCCGCGATTTACGCCGCGTGGCGCAGACGCTGGACAGCATTCACGGCGGCGAGGCCTATCAACAGGTCTGCGATGAGCTGCTGGCCTGTTTTGACGATCCGGAATTAACCTTCTCAGCCCGCATTCTGCGTTCTATGATTGAAGAAGGGATTGGCGGAACCGGCCGTGCGCTGGCCGATCGTTACCGCACCCAGCTGCGTGAAGAGCCGCTGGAGATCCTGAGCGAAGAAGATTTCATCGCCGAGCGCGACGCGTCGGTGGCGCGACAGAAGAAAGTAGAAGCGGAAGACAGCGAGCCGTTTGAGGCGCTGTTGGCGCGGCACGCGTAGCGCTGGAAAAGAAAAAGGCCACATCACTGTGGCCAAACTTTCATCTCTGATTCAGGGATGATGATGATAATAAATGCGCGTCTTTCATATACTGAGACTCGCGGCTGAACAAAGAGTTCATTTTATTTTAAAAAAATTCACTCCCGGAGGTGACGAATGCCGTTGTTAGATAGTTTCACAGTCGACCATACCCGAATGGAAGCCCCAGCGGTGCGTGTCGCGAAGAAAATGAACACGCCGCATGGCGATGAAATCACCGTATTCGATCTGCGCTTCTGCGTGCCGAACCAGGAAGTGATGCCGGAGCGCGGTATCCACACCCTGGAGCACCTGTTCGCCGGCTTTATGCGCGATCACCTGAACGGGAATGGCGTGGAAATTATCGACATTTCGCCGATGGGCTGCCGCACCGGGTTCTATATGAGCCTGATTGGTACGCCGGACGAGCAGCGCGTCGCCGACGCCTGGAAAGCGGCGATGGCCGACGTGCTGAAGGTGCAAGATCAGAACCAGATCCCGGAGCTGAACGTCTACCAGTGCGGGACCTATACCATGCACTCGCTGGAAGAGGCGCAGGAGATCGCTCGTCATATCATTGAGCGCGATGTGCGCATCAACAGCAACGACGAACTGGCGTTGCCGAAAGAAAAACTGCAGGAACTGCACATCTAGTGCTTCCGCCGCGGCCCGACGCCTGTCGCCGGGCCGCTCTCCCGACGCCGCCATGACGACCACCACCACCTTCTCCTTTCAGCACCGCCCGCTGGTGCCCTTTGCCCATGATTATGCTCACGGTGACCAGGAAGACTGGCATCAGCATGACTGCGCCCAGCTGCTGCATATTTTAAGCGGCGTGGTGCGGGTGGCGACGCCGGCAGGCTACTGGGTGGTGCCGCCCGGGCGCGGCGTCTGGCTGCCGGCGGGAACGCCCCACGCGCTGCGCATGACCGGCAACGTCGCGGCGCGCACGTTGTTTATCGATCCGCTGGCGCGCGCCGATCTTCCGGCGGGCTGCCAGATCGTACAGATCACGCCGCTGCTGCGGGAACTGATCGTCTCTTCCCTGGCGCTGGCCGAGCGCTATGCCCCCGCCAGCCGCGACGAACGGATTTATGAGCTGATCCTCGATGAGATCCGCGGGATGGCGATCCTGCCGTTTGGCCTGCCGGAGCCGCAAAGCGAAACGCTGCGCCGGCTGTGTCAGCAGGTGCGCGAGGCGCCGGGCGACGTCTGGAGCAGCAGCCAGGCGGCGAAGGCGTGCAGCATGAGCGAGCGAACCCTGAACCGCCATTTTCAGCAGCAGACTAGCCTGACGTGGCGCGAGTGGGTGCGCCGGGCGAAGCTAATGGAAGCGCTGATTCGCCTGGCGCAGGGCCACTCCGTCCTGCGGGTGGCGCTGGAGCTGGGCTACGGCAGCCACAGCGCCTTCAGCGCCATGTTTCGTCGGGTGATGGGCGTCGCCCCCAGCGACTATTTTCGTCCGCCGGCCTGATCGGCGGCGCTGAGCGCATTGCACAGCGCCTGCAGCGAGGCGCGCGCCACGTCATTATCGATACCCACGCCCCAGTAGCTTTCTCCTTGCGGAAAAACGCAGCGGATATAGGCCACCGACCGGCTGTCGCTGCGCGCGCCGAGGGTATGCTCATGATAGTCCTTGATCATAAACGGCTGCCGAAACAGCGCGCTGAGGCCGCTGGCGGCGGCGGAGAGCAGGCCGTTGCCCTGGCCCTGCAGGCGTCGGGTTTCGCCGTGGTGACGCAGCGTCGCCTGCAGGGACAGCTGGCCATCCTGCTGGCTGGCGCTCTGATAATCGACCAGCGTCAGCGCAGGCTGCGCCTGCAGCCCGTAGCGCGTGCGGAACAGCTGCCACAGCGCATGGTGGGTCATCTCTTTGCCGTCGCTATCGGTGGCCTGCTGAACGTGCTGGCTGAAGTCCTGCTGCAGCCCGCGGGGCAGCTTCAGACCATGATTTTGTTCGATAAGCCAGGCGCTGCCGCTTTTCCCCGACTGGCTGTTGACGCGGATCACCGCCTCATAGCTGCAGCCAATATCCTGCGGGTCAATGGGCAGGTAGGGCATTCGCCATGGGTCGCCAGGCTGACGGGCATCAAACCCTTTTTTGATCGCATCCTGATGGGAACCGGAGAAGGCAGTGTAGGCCAGACTTCCCGCCCACGGGTGGCGCGGGTGCACGGGGATCTGATTGCAGTTTTCCACCACTTCCACCACCCGGTTCATCTGCTCGAAGCGAAGCTCAGGGTCGACGCCCTGGCTGTAGAGGTTCATCGCCAGCGTCACCAGGCAGACGTTGCCGGTGCGTTCGCCGTTGCCGAACAGGCAGCCTTCCACCCGGTCGGCGCCGGCCATCACCGCCAGCTCGGCGCTGGCGACGCCGGTACCGCGGTCATTGTGAGGATGCACGCTGATGCAGACCTCGCCGCGGCGGGAGAAGTGGCGGCAAAAGTACTCGATCTGATCGGCATAGACGTTGGGGGTGTTGACCTCCACCGTCGCCGGCAGATTGACGATCATCGGTCGCTCGGCGCAGGGCTGCCAGACGTCCGCCACCGCTTCGCAAATCTCAAGCGCAAACGCCGGCTCGGTGAAGCAGAAGGTTTCAGGCGAATATTCATATTGCCAGCGGGTCTCCGGCTGTTGTTCGCACTGCTGGCGGATAAGCCGGGTGGCGCGGGTCGCGAGGGCGATCACCTCGGCCTTGTCCATGCCGAAAACCAGTTCGCGGAACAGCGGCGCGGTGGCGTTGTAGAGGTGGACGGTGGCCCGGCGGGCGCCGCGCAGCGCTTCAAAGGTGCGCAGGATCAGCGGGTCCCGCGCCTGGGTCAGCACCTGGATGGTGACCTCCTCCGGGATGCGCTGTTCGTCAATCAGCTGGCGGACAAAGTTGAAATCGGTTTGCGAGGCGGAAGGGAAGGCGACCTCAATCTCTTTAAAGCCGCACTCCAGCAGCAGATCCCAGAACTGCAGTTTGCGGGCGCTGTCCATGGGCTCCGCCAGCGCCTGGTTGCCGTCGCGCAGGTCGGTCGACAGCCAGCGCGGGGCGTGGCTGATTTGCCGGTCCGGCCAGCGGCGGTCGGGCAGGGTAATCGGCGGATAGGGACGGTACTTTTCAGCAGGATGGCTCAGCATAGTGTTCTCCTTAATAGTCAGCCTCTATCCTGCCCGAGCGCCGGCTGGCGGGCTTTCGCAAACGAGACAGAAACTAGCGAGAACTGGACAACCTGACGCCGTAAAAAAGGGACCCGCAGGTCCCTTGATGTGAGGCTTAGTGCGCGCCGCCGCCGCCGCCGCCGGCGCTGAACGGGGGTCTGGCGAACCACACCAGTCCCAACAGCAGGATGAAAATGGCCGCTGAGATCCAGAAGATTTCGTTGGCGGAGATAATCAGCCCCTGGTTGGTTATCTGCTGCGCTATCCAGCCGGACGCCTGCTGCTGCGTCATTCCCATCCCCTGCAGCTGATCGTACATCTGCTGCGCGTTGGGGTTGAACGGCGTCACCGATTCGGTGAGCTGCGCATGGTGCAGCGCCTCGCGGTTGGTCCACAGGGTGGTGGTGATCGAGGTCCCGATGGAGCCGGCAAGGGTACGGGTGAAGTTCGACAAGCTCGACGCCGCCGCCAGCCGTTCCGGCGGCAGGCCGGAGAGGGTGATGGTGGTCAACGGCATGAAGAAGCAGGCTACCGCGAAGCCCTGGATAAACTGCGGCCACGCCGAGGCGCCAAAGTCCATCCCCGGTTCGAAGGTCCAGGCGCGCCAGTAGAAGCAGACGGCGTACATGATAAAGCTGAAGGTGACCAGCCGTCGCATATCGAGCTTATGCGCAAAGCGGCCGATAATCGGCGACAGAATGACCGGGATCACCCCCACCGGCGCTGACGCCAGGCCGGCCCAGGTCGCGGTGTAGCCGTAGACCTCCTGCAACAGCTGCGGCAGCAGCACGATGGCCCCGAAGTAGAGCATGTAGGCCAGGCTGATACAGAGGCAGCCGATGGTGAAGTTGCGCGACTTAAACAGCGACAGATCGACAATCGGGTTATCGTCGGTCAGCTCCCAGACGATCAGGAAGCTTATCGCCACCACCGCCACGATGGTCAGAATGATAATTTCATTGGAGGAGAACCAGTCCAGCTCTTTACCCCGGTCCAGCATCACCTGCAGGCTACCGATACCGATGATCAGCAGCGCCAGGCCGACGCCGTCGATACGCCGCTGTTCGGTTTTGGTTTCCCGGTTGCGCAGGGTCTGCAGGGTCATCAGCACCACCGCCACGCCAATGGGCACGTTGATAAAGAAGATCCATCCCCAGTGGTAGTTATCGCTGATATAGCCGCCGAGGATCGGGCCGCAGATGGGGGCGACGATCACCGTCATCGACCACAGCGCCAGGGCGATAGAGCGTTTCGCCGGCGGATAGTTGCTGAGCAACAGACTTTGCGACAACGGGATCAGCGGCCCGGCAACAATCCCCTGAATGACGCGGAAGAAGATCAGCATCGTCAGGCTGTTGGAGACGCCGCAGGCCCAGGAGGCGATGGCGAAAGCGGTGGTGGACCACAGGAACAGCTTCACCTCGCCCACGCGCTTGGCCAGCCACCCGGTGATCGGAATGGAGATGGCGTTAGCGACCCCGAACGAGGTGATGACCCAGGTCCCCTGGCTCAGCGATGAGCCAAGGTTACCGGCGATGGTCGGGATCGCCACGTTGGCGATAGTGGAATCCAGCACCTGCATGAACGTCGCGAGCGACAGCGCAATGGTCATGATGACCAGCTGCGCGCCTTCCAGCGGTTTTTGCTGTTGCATTACACTCACCCCGAATTATCCGGCGTTGGCCTGAATGATCTCGTCTATCAGTTTATTGACCGGATCGAGAGCGATTTCACGGGCATTGCTCTCGTAGACCGGGGAGCTCCGCACCTGGCTTGCCAGCATTTCGCCATCGCGATCGGTGGTGTTAACTTCCACCAGCGTCGAGAGGCCGATGCGCAGCGGGTGTTCCGCCAGCTGTTTTTCATCCAGCTCGATGCGGACCGGCAAGCGTTGTACCACTTTGATCCAGTTGCCGGTGGCGTTCTGCGCCGGCAACAGGGAGAAGGCGCTCCCGGTACCCATATCCAGACCAACCACCTTGCCGGTGTATTTCACGTCATCGCCATAGATGTCGCTGATTACGGTGGCCGGCTGGCCGATGCGCATATGCGCCAGCTGGGTCTCTTTAAAGTTAGCGTCGATCCACAGGTTGGTCGCCGGAACCACCGCCATCAGCGGCGTGGTGGTGCCGATCTGCGCCCCAGGCTGTACCGAGCGGCGGGAAACGTAGCCGCTAATCGGGCTGACGATCTGCGTACGCTGCAGGGCCAGCCAGGCGTTACGCACTTCGGTCGCCGCCTGCAGCACCGCCGGCTGCTGTTCCAGTTTGGTACCCAGCACGATCGCCTGGTTAGCGTTGTACTGCTGGATCGCCACGTCAAGCTCGGCCTGCGCGCTGGCGACGGTGTCGCGGGCGTGCTGCAGCTCTTCGCGGCCGATGAGGTTCGCAGCGCCCAGCGGGATGCGGCGGTTCAGGTCAGCCTGCGCCTGGGCGAGGGCGGTCTTTTTGACGTCAATATTCGCCTGCAGCTGCTTGCTGTTGATCATCTGCTGACGGGTTTGACGCACGCTGGCGGCCAGCTGCGTTTTGGCTTTCTCAAACGCCTGTTGGGCATCGGTCTGATCGAGAGTGACCAGCGGATCGCCTTTCTGCACATAGTCCGTGTTGTCTGCCCAGACTTTGGTCACGCTGCCCGAGACCTGGGCCATAATTTGTACCTGGTTCCCTGCCACGTAGGCATCGTCGGTCTCTTCGTAGTGACGCAGTACCAGAAACCAGTAAATCCCATATGCCACGGCAATAATAATGAAGAGCAATGTCAGCAACAGAAGGGCGCCTTTACGCTTCCCTTTTTTGCTGCCTGGTTGCTGCGGGGTTTGGCTCTCCGCATTTGCGCTCATGTTATTCTCCACGATCTTATTATTTCACATCGGCTGAGCCGACCTGTTTATCAGAAAGGCCAGCAGAGTTCTGCTGGCCTGGCTGTTTTCCTTGCAACGTAAAAATGGGCTGAGCGACGCCGCCCTTAGCGTAGAGAGTCCGCCAGCACGCCTTCTTCTTCCATCTGGTCAAGGCGGCTCAGGAGTTTGCGGGTAATGTGTTCGAGCTGATCTTTTTCGCTGGTGCTGAGTGAAGACCACAGCTGGTGCAGGCAGTTATGCTGCGGCGGCAGGACTTCACGCAAAAACTGATGGCCCTTTTCGGTCAGCTGCAGATGCAGACAGCGACGATCGTTATCGCTCTCGCGGCGTTCAATCCAGCCGCGTTTTTCCAGTTCATCAGCGATACGGGTGGCGTTGGTACGCGACGAGCCCAGCGCACAGCTCAGCTCGGACGGCTGAATGCTGTGGTTTTCCTGCGACTCCAGCGTAATCAGCGCCATAAATAATGTCTCGTTAATTCCCTGCGCTTTAAGCATTTTATTGCGATTTTCCAGCAGCTTACCTTGCATATGCATGCAAAGACGAGTTAACAGAATCTCCTGGAACGGGAAATCTTCATGGCGGCTGGCGCGGAACTTGAGCATTTGCTCAATGGGAGTAAACGAACTATCCATTTGGGTATGACCTCATTAATTACAGCCGATATAATAACTATTGTGACAAATAAATCAAATGAATTATTGACCAAAATTGATACGCAAAGCTTAGAGCCCGCTGGCGATTTTCCAGGCCAGACCGTAGGCCAACGCCGACAGCAGGGTCGGGATAATAATGCTGCGGGTTTTCCAGAAGGCGCCCCCCAGCACCAGGAAGCCGATCAGCGTCGGCGCCAGGCGATGGGCATCGGCGAGGATCTCCGGCACGCTGGAGACCACCAGCAGCGCGCAAATCGAGGCGATGCCGATGGTATCCAGCAGCACGCTGACCGGGCCACGACGGGCAGGCCGGGCATGACCCGCGCGCAGACGCAGGGGAAGATAACGAAACAGATAGTTCACGCCGCCGACAATCACTCCGAGCAGAAGGACCTCACTGTTCATCCGGCATCCCCTTCAGCATGGCCTGGACCAGCGCCGTCAGACACCCGCAGACAATCCCGGCGAGGATCGCCGCCGGAATGGAAAATAACAGAATGCCGCCCAGCGCGCCCGCCAGCGCCGCCGTGACGCACAGCGATTGCTGGCGCTGGAAAGAGGCCAGCAGGAAGCTCATAAACAGCGCCGGCAGCATAAAGCCGAGCGCGGCTTCCACCGCCGGATAATCCGCCAGCAGGCCGTTGCCGGACCAGGCGCCGGCCAGCGTGCCGCACACCCACGATGCCCACGAGGTAAACGCGAGACCGAGCATCCAGTTTTCGCTCCAGCGTCGGTTGTCGCGTACCAGCCTGGCGGTGGCGGCGGCGAAAACCTCATCGGTCAGGCCGAAGGCCCAGAGGGCGGTCTTCTTTTTGTCCAGCGCGGTATGAATGCGGCTGCGCAGTGAGGGGCCATACAGCACGTGGCGGACGTCCATCGCCATCACCGTCAGGGCGGCGACCCACAGCGAACTGCCGGCGGCCAGCATGGCGGTGATCACAAACTGGCTGGCGCCGGCGTAAATAATGCAGGAGAAAAACAGGCTTTCCAGCGGGGTGAAACCCAGCCGGGTGGCGTTCAGTCCGAAGGCGAATGCCACCGGAAGGTAGCTGATGACGATGGGGAGACTGTCTTTAATGCCTTCGCCGACGGTAGCGACACGTTCAGATAAGGCACAGGTTAAGGGCGCGGGGTTTTCCATATGAATAACTTATCGCTGGATCCATGTGAAGGTGGCAAATTGACCGATGTCCCCACCTTAACAGAGCGCGACGCGCCTTAACACTATGAAAATGCCCGCAATCCGCTTTTCCATGACCCTGACGGGATGAAAGGCGGGGAAGGGGCCCGGATAAGGCGCCGGGCCTTATCCGGGGGCGGGTTACTGCTGCGCGGCGAGTGCGGCTTTCACCCAGCTGTCGAACAGCGGCTGGTGGGCTTTGATCCAACCATCAACATGACCGTTAATGTCGGCTTCGGAAGCATGGCCTTCGTGCATCATCGCATTCTCGGCGTTGATGTCGGCGATCGGCAGCTTCATGACGCTAAACAGAGTGGCGGCGGCCGGATTTTTCTCCGCCCAGGCTTTGTTGGCGACAATGTGCATGGTGTTGACCGGGAAGCCATAGTTGGCGCCGTTGGCCAGTTTGGTATCGATGTTTTTCTGCTCGCCCGGCAGGGAGGAGAACGGCACCTGCAGCCAGACGACGTCTTTGCCAGGCTTCAGCACGTCGCTAACCCAGTACGGCGTCCAGGTGTAGTAGAGCACCGGTTTACCCTCTTTATAGCGGGCGATGGTGTCGGCCATCATCGCCGCGTAGTTGCCCTGGTTATGGGTGACGGTTTTGCTCAGGCCATAGGCGTCAATCTGGTGGTTAATCACCGCTTCGCAGCCCCAGCCCGGGGTGCAGCCGGTGAGGTCCGCTTTACCGTCGTTGTTAGTATCAAACAGTTTGGCGATCTGCGGATCTTTGAGCTGATCGATAGAGGTGATGTGGTACTGCTCGGCGGTTTTTTTATCGATCAGATAGCCCTGGGCGGCGCCTGAGACGTACACCCCCTTGCGGTAAAATTTGTTATCACCGCCCGCCGCGGCGTACATGTCATCGTGCAGCGGCTGCCAGTTGGTGGCGATAAAGGTCGTATCCCCGGCGGCAATCGAGGTATAGGCGACGTTATAGTCCACTTCGCTCGGTTTTTCGACGGTGTAGCCAAGCTTCTCCAGCGCGCGGCTGACCAGCAGGGTCTGGAAGCTCTCTTCGGAGATAGTGCTCTGCGCCGGCTTGACGGTAATTCCTTTGCCCGGCAGGTCGGCGGCGAAGGCGCTGGTGGCGATCAGGGTGGCAAAGGCGGCGGTGGCCATCATCGTGCTATGTCGCATGGTGGTTCCTCTTATTGTTTAACGGGAAGGCGGCACCCCGGCATCGGCTGGTGCCGGGGTGCGGCGCTGTTATCGACTTATCGACAGAAAGGGCGAGTAAGAAGCCCCAGCGGGCCGGTGGTGTACCAGCGGCGGTTGCCGCGACTGCGGGCGTCGCGGCCGACGGCCTGGGTGAGGCGGTCAAGAATAATCGCCAGGATCACGATCCCCACGCCGCCGACGGTGGCCAGGCCCATATCCAGGCGGCCAATGCCGCGCAGCACCATCTGGCCAAGACCGCCGACGGCGATCATCGAGGCGATCACCACCATCGACAGGGCCAGCATTAGCGTCTGGTTAACCCCGGCCATAATGGTGGGCATCGCCAGCGGCAGCTGAACTTTAAACAGCAGCTGGCGCGGGCTGGCGCCAAACGAGCGCGACGCTTCGATCAGATCCGCAGGCACCTGGTTTATCCCGAGGATGGTCAGACGGACGATCGGCGGCAGGGCGAAGATAATCGTCACCACCACGCCGGGCACGTTGCCGATGCCGAACAGCATCACGATCGGCACCAGGTAGACGAAGGCCGGCGTGGTCTGCATGGCATCCAGCAGCGGGCGGATAATTTTCGCCGCTCGCGGACTGCGCGCCAGCCAGATCCCCAGCGGCAGGCCGATGATCATACAGAACAGCAGGGCGGTGAGGACCAGCGCCAGGGTGACCATCGCCTGCGACCACGCGCCGATGGCGCCGATGGCAATCAGCGAGACCAGGGTGGCGACCCCCATGCCGAGGCTGGAGATCTGCCAGGCGATCAGCGCGAAGACGATAATCGCCACCGGCGCCGGCATCCCCAACAGCAGCTGCTGGAAGGCGCTGAGGATGTAGTCGATCGGCACGCGGATCCCCTGGAACAGCGGGCGGAAGTGCAGCACGATCCAGTCGATGGCGTGGGCCACCCAGCTGTCGAGCGGGATCAGGGTCTTATGGAACGGATCCATGATATTGAACTGTTCCGGCTGCGGCGCCGGGGCGCTGTGCAGCCAGTCGGCGCCGCCGCCATTAGTCGGCGCGGCAGTTGAGGCGCCACCCCAGGCGTCTGCAGCCTGAGCGGCGCTGTCGGTTGCCGGGGCGCTGTCCCACGGATTGGTTTGATCAGCCATGATTCACCCCCTCGCGATCTAAAGCCTGGAGCAACATTCGTTTGGAAATGATGCCAATATATTGTTGTTCTTCATCCACCACCGGGACGGCGCACGGGGCGTGGCCGACGTGGGAGAGCAGATCGCTGAGCGGCGTTTGCGCCTCCACCGCCAGCGGGGCGTCAATCAGCGCCGCCTCGATCCCCTGGCCGGCGCTGAGCGCGGTTTTCAGAGAATCGATCGAGACAATCCCGACAAAGCGATTACCGCGCTCAATGACATAACCATATTCCCGGTCTTCATCCTGTAATAATTTCAGCGCAGAGCGGGGGCCAAAACCTGGCGTTTTACGAATCAGGCCGACCGGGCTACGACGGGCAATATCTTTCGCGCTGAAGACCTGGCTAATATCGACGCCGCGGAAGAAGGTGCGGACATAATCATTGGCCGGATTATTCAATATTTCATCCGGAGTGCCGACCTGAACCACTTCGCCATTTTGCATAATGGCGATACGATCGCCAATTCGCATGGCTTCATCAAGGTCATGGGAAATAAAGACAATGGTACGCTGATGCTTAGCCTGTAATTTGATCAGCTCATCCTGCATTTCGGTGCGAATGAGCGGATCGAGCGCGGAGAAGGCTTCATCCATTAACAGAATATCGGGATTAATCGCCAGGGCGCGGGCTAAACCGACGCGCTGACGCATCCCGCCGGAGAGTTCATCCGGCCAGGCGTGGGCATAATTCTCCAGCCCCACCTGACGCAGCGCTTCCCGCGCTTTTTGCTCTCGCTCAGCGGCCGGGACGCCGGCAAGCGCCATGCCAAACGCCGTATTGTCGAGCACGCTCATGTGCGGCATTAGCGCAAAGGACTGAAAAACCATCGCAATTTTTTTACGACGCACCTCGCGCAGCTCGGCGTCCGACATTTTGGCGATATCGACCCCGTCAATCAGCACCTGGCCGCGGGTGGGTTCAATCAGGCGATTGAGAAGGCGAACCATGGTGGATTTCCCCGAGCCGGAGAGCCCCATGATGACGAATATCTCGCCTTCTTCAATGGCCAGACTGGCGTCTTTGACGCCAAGCGACAGCCCCGTTTTTTCCAGTATTTGCGCTTTGTTGAGTCCTTTCTCAATATATTTGAAAGCACGATGAGGGTGCTCGCCAAATATCTTATAAAGATTTTTGATTTCTAATTTAATTGCCATGCAATAGAGAAGTTCCTGTTATTTGTTTATTGCGATATGGTACCCAATGGTGATAATGATCTTTTTACACCCTAACATACTCAGATTCTGTGACAACCCTCAATGGCGAACTCTCGGCAAAATGGAGTGAGGGACATGGCGGCACAGCCCCCGTGATATAAGGGCTGAGCGGTAATTTGTTGTGGGTAATATTTTTTGATTATCTTTGGATAATTCGACTGAAATGGACCGGTTTTCTGCTAAATATGACGAAGTGATGACGGTTAGACCATGGAGAGAATATTTGGTGGATTAATCGCGATTCTGTGAAATTGATCACCAGGAATATGCGGGCGATATTCCTGATGAAAGTACGGTTAAAAGTCCCAGTCGTCGTCGGCGGTCTCTTCCATTTTTCCTATCACGTAGGAGGAGCCGGAGCCGGAGAAAAAGTCGTGGTTTTCATCGGCGTTGGGTGACAGCGCCGCGAGGATTGCCGGGTTAACCGCCGCCATCTCCGCCGGGAACAGCGCCTCGTAGCCGAGGTTCATCAGCGCTTTGTTGGCGTTGTAGCACAGGAAGGCGCTGACGTCGTCGAACCAGCCGCTCTCGCCGTACAGTTCCCGGCTGTAGACCAGCTCGTTGTCGTACAGATCCATCAGCAGATCGAGGGCGAAGTTTTTCAATTCTTCGCGCTTACCGGGGCTGACGATCTCCAGTCCTTTCTGATACTTGTAGCCGATGTAATAGCCATGCACCGCTTCATCGCGAATGATCAGGCGGATCAGATCCGCGGTGTTGGTCAGTTTTCCCCGACTGGAGAAGTGCATCGGCAGCCAGAAGCCGGAATAGAAGAGAAAGGATTCGAGGAACACGCTGGCGATTTTTTTCTTCAGCGGCTCGTCGGCCTGATAGTAGCCCAGCATCAGCTGCGCTTTGCGCTGCAGGGGTTCGCAGCTTTCGCTCCATGCGAAGGCGGCATCCACCTCTTTGCTGTGGCACAGCGTGGAAAAGATGGAGCTGTAAGAGCGGGCATGAACCGCTTCCATAAAGCTGATGTTCGACAGCACCGCCTCCTCATGCGGGGTCAGAGCGTCCGCCATCAGCGCCGGCGCGCCGATGGTGTTCTGAATGGTGTCGAGCAGGGTCAGCCCGGTAAAAACGCGAATGGTCAACTGCTGCTCCGCCGCGCTGAGGGTTTGCCAGGCGGGAATGTCGTTCGACAGCGGCACTTTCTCCGGCAGCCAGAAGTTGCTGGTGAGACGATTCCACACCTCCAGATCTTTATCGTCATCGATGCGGTTCCAGTTGATCGCGCTGACGCGCGTTAAATGGGTCATCCTGTTCTCCTTACAGCGCGCAGGACACGCAGCCTTCAATTTCAGTGCCTTCCAGCGCCAGCTGGCGCAGTCGGATGTAGTACAGCGTCTTAATGCCTTTCTTCCAGGCGTAGATTTGCGCCTTGTTGATATCGCGGGTGGTGGCGGTATCCGGGAAGAACAGGGTCAGCGACAGCCCCTGATCGACGTGGCGCGTCGCCTCGGCGTAGGTGTCGATGATCTTCCGGGGGCCTATCTCGTACGCATCCTGATAGAGGGCCAGATTGTCGTTATTCATAAACGGCGCGGGGTAGTACACCCGTCCGGTTTTCCCCTCTTTGCGGATCTCAATCTTCGAGACGATCGGGTGAATGCTGGAGGTGGCATGGTTGATGTACGAGATCGAGCCGGTGGGCGGCACCGCCTGCAGATAGCGGTTGTAAATGCCATAGCGCATGACGTCGTCGCGCAGCTGGCGCCAGCTTTCCCGGTCGGGCAGGGAGATGCCGGCGCGGGCGAACAGCGCGCGGACCCGTTCGGTTTTCGGCTGCCACGACTCCTGCAGATATTTGTCGAAGTATTCCCCGCTGGCGTAGCGCGACTGCCCGAAGCCGGCGAAGCGCTGGCCGCGCTCGCGGGCCAACAGCATCGAGGTATGCAGCGCGTGCCAGGTCACGGTGTAGAAGTAGATATTGGTGAAGTCCAGCCCCTCCGGGCTGCCGTAGGCAATGCCTTCCCGCGCCAGATAGCCGTGAAGATTCATCTGCCCCAAGCCGATGGCGTGGGAGGCGGCGTTGCCGGCCGCCACGGAGGGGACCGACTGAATGTGGCTCATGTCGGACACGGCGGTCAGGGCGCGCACCGCGGTGGCGATAGTGAGGCCGAAATCCGGCGAGTCCATGGTGTGGGCGATGTTCAGCGAGCCGAGGTTGCAGGAGATATCTTCCCCGATATGGGCATAGCTAAGGTCTTCATTATAGGCGGACGGCGTACTGACCTGCAGGATCTCGGAACACAGATTGCTCATGGTGACCCGCCCGGCCACCGGACTGGCGCGGTTCACCGTGTCTTCAAACATGATGTACGGGTAGCCGGATTCAAACTGGATCTCCGCCAGGCTCTGGAACAGGTCGCGGGCGCGGATCCAGCGTTTGCGAACCCGATCGTCGGCTACCAGCTGTGGATAGAGGTCGCCGATGGCGCAATCGGCGAAGGGTTTGCCGTACAGCCGTTCGACATCATACGGCGAGAAGAGCGCCATCTGCGCGTCTTCTTTCGCCAGCTGGAAGGTGATGTCAGGGATCACCACCCCCAGCGACAGGGTTTTGATGCGGATTTTCTCATCGGCATTTTCACGCCGGGTATCAAGGAAGCGCAAAATATCGGGATGGTGAGCGTGCAGCCAGACCGCCCCCGCCCCCTGGCGGGCGCCGAGCTGGTTGGCATAGGAGAAGGCGTCCTCCAGCATCTTCATCACCGGCACCACGCCGGAGGACTGATTTTCGATGCGCTTGATCGGCGCCCCGGCCTCGCGCAGATTGGAGAGTAAAAAGGCCACGCCGCCGCCGCGCTTCGACAACTGCAGCGCCGAGTTCACCGCCCGGCCGATGGACTCCATATTATCTTCAATGCGCAGCAGGAAGCAGGAGATCAGCTCCCCGCGCTGCTGTTTGCCGGCGTTAAGGAAGGTGGGCGTGGCCGGCTGGAAGCGGCCGCTGAGTATCTCCTCCGTCAGCTGCCGCGCCTGCTGTTCATCGCCCCGGGCCAGCGTCAGGGCCACCATTACGCTGCGTTCCGCGAAATCCTCGAGGTAGTGCTTGCCGTCAAAGCTCTTCAGCGCGTAGCTGGTATAGAACTTCCAGGCGCCGAGGAAGGTCTGGAAGCGAAACGCGGCGCGCCGGGCATGGGCGAACAGCGCCAGCACAAACCCGCGATCATAGCCGGCCAGCAGCTGGGGATCGTAATAGCCCTCGCGGACGAGCCAGCTGAGTTTATCCTCCTGGCTGGCAAAGGCTAGGGTGTTGGGCTGAACCTGGGTCGCCATAAAAGCCTCAACCGCCTGGCGATCTTTCTCAAACGGGATGCGGCCCTCGCTGTCGTACAAATTCAGCATCGCATTGAGGGCGTGAAAATCCACGGCGGCGGTTATACGTTCTGCGGTTGTCGTTGCCAAAATTCGCTGACTCCTTTACGCACGTTATCGATATCGTCGGGGGTTCCCATCAGCTCGAAGCGGTAGAGATAGGGCACGGCGCATTTCTGCGCGATGACATCCCCGGCGCGCCCCCAGGCGTCGCCAAAGTTGCGATTGCCGGCGGCAATCACCCCGCGGATCAGCCGACGGTTATGTACGTCGTTTAAAAAGCGGATCGCCTGACGCGGCACGGCGCCGGCGGTACCGCCGCCGCCATAGCTGGGAACGATGAGAATATAGGGCTCGTCTACCTGCAGAGGTTCACGCTCGTTCAGCGGGATGCGCACCGCCGGCAGCCCCAGGCGCTGCACAAAGCGATGGGTGTTCTCCGAACGGCTGGAGAAGTAGACGATGAGGCTCATGCGCTGGCCGCCGCGACGGAAGGGCGCAGGCGATTGATCATATCCGGGCGGAAGCCGCTCCAGCGCAGGTCGCCGGCGATCACCACCGGCAGCTGGCGAAACCCCTGCTCGCGCAGGGTGTCGGCGGCATCCGGCTGCTGGTCGACGTTGACCATTTCAAAGGCCAGTCCCCGGCTCTCCATGGCTCGTCGGGTGGCATGGCACTGCACGCAGTCATTTCGAGTGTAAATAGTAATGCGCATGATTCGTATTTCCATTTAAGATAACAGCACGGCGCTAAACGTAGCGTCGAACGTTGTGGGCCATTCGATAAGGAAATACTAGATGTAGTTATTTAAAACTTCAACCACTCAATATATAGCGTTTTTAGCAAACAATTCCCCCGCCGGGGTGGCCAGGCGGAGGAGGGGGAAGGCTGCGCGAAACTACAGACGCATGGCGACGGCGAGGCGGTTAAAGGCGTTCATCAGGCTGATGGCGAAGGTGAGATCGCTTATCTGACGTGGGGTAAAATGTTCGCGCAGCGGCAGGTAAACCTCATCTTCCGCATGGCTGGCGGCGATGTCGGTGACCGACTCGGCCCAGGCAAGCGCCGCGCGTTCGCCAGGGGTAAAATGGTCGCTCACCCGCCAGCCGGCCAGGGCATCCAGCTTGCTCTGCGCCATGCCGCCTTTGCGCAGCGCCTGGCTGTGCTTCTCAAGGCAGAAGGCGCAGCCGTTGATCTGCGACACGCGTAAATAGACCAGCTCCACCAGGGCGCTGCCCAGCTCGCTTTTCTCCAGCGCGAGGCTGGCTTGCACCAGCCCTTTATAGACTTCCGGGCTCAGTTCACTGAATGGCTGACGTAATTGGCTCATGGTGTTCTCCTCTCTAAGACGGCAGCCAAAATAGCACTATAATGGACTGCAAAAGATAGCCATATTGTGATGAAAAAAGCAGACCATAATGGAAGCCAGCCACCTCCCTCTTTATCAACGCATCGCCCGCCAGCTGAAATCCGCCATTGAACGTGGCGAACTGGCTCCGGGCAGCCGTCTGCCCGCCAGTCGGGTGTTTGCCCAGGAGCAGGGCGTCTCCCGGGCGACCATCGAAAACGCCTGGGGCGAACTGGTCGCCCAGGGCTGGCTCGAGCGACGCGGGCAGGCGGGAACCTTTGTCAGCGAGCGGCTCAGTCCGCGCCAGCTGGCGCCAGTGCCGCCCGCGCAACCTGCCGCGCCGGCGGAGCCGTTGCCGTTTCAGATGGGGCTCCCGGCGCTGGATCTCTTTCCGCGCGGGCTGTGGGCGCGGGTGATGGGGCGCCGGCTGCGGACGCAGTCGCGGTTCGATCTGGCGCCCGGCGATCCCGGCGGCGACCCGCTTCTGCGTCAGGCGATCGTCGACTATCTGCGCCTGTCGCGCAGTATCGACTGCCAGCCGGAGCAGGTCCTGATCGCCGGCAACTATGCCACCGCCATGAACCTGATCCTGCGTACCCTGGCGCAGCCGGGGCAGCATATGTGGATGGAGGATCCGGGATATCCCTTTATCCGCCCGGTGGTCGAGGCCGGGCAGCTGGTGGTGGATGCGATCCCGGTGGACGACGAAGGGATGGATATCGCCTGGGGCCAGCGCCATCACCCGCAGGCGCGGTTTGCCCTGCTCACCCCGGCGCATCAGAGTCCGCTGGGAGTGGCGCTCTCGCTGCCCCGGCGTCGCCAGCTGTTGGCATGGGCCGCGGAGCGTGACGCCTGGATCATTGAGGATGATTACGATAGCGAGTTTCGCTATCGCGGCAAACCGCTGCCGCCGCTGAAAAGCCTTGATGCGCCACAGCGGGTCATCTACGCGGGCACCTTCAGTAAGTCGATGTTTCCTGCGCTGCGCACCGCCTGGCTGGTGGTGCCGACCGCGCTGGCGGCGCGCTTTCACCAGACCGTGGAGCGCCAGCCCTGCACCGTTCCCACCCTGTGGCAGCAGACGCTGGCGGATTTTATCCAGCAGGGCCATTTCTGGCGTCATCTGAAAAAAATGCGCGCCAGCTACAGCCAGCGCAGGGAGTGGCTGGAGTCGGCTCTGCAGGCGCAGGGCTTTCAGGTCACGCCGCAGCAGGGGGGGATTCAGCTGGTCATGCCGGTCAACGGCGACGATCGCCTGCTGGCCCAACGGGCGGTGGCGGCCGGGCTGGCGGTACAGGCGTTGAGCGACTGGCGGATGCGCCATACCGGGGAGGGGGGATTACTGATGAGTTTTACCAATATTCGCTCGCCGGCAATGGCTGGCGCACTGGCCCGGCGGCTAAGGGAGGCGATCGGCGTCGGCGGCGTCACGCCCGCTGGCGCATAAAAAACCCCTGCGGCCAGAGGCGCGCAGGGGCTGACGCGTATTTGTTATCTTCATTGCTTTCCGTGAAGCTGGCGGGCTTCCGCGCGCTTATCGCGCGGCGGCAGCAAACGCTATAGCTATTATCGACGTAAATTGAGCAATACGCCAATAAATACCCCGACGGCGGCGGCGGCGCCCACGCTGTGCCACGGTTTATTGCGCACGTAGGTGTCGGCGCAGCCCAGCGCATCGCACGCTGCCTGGCGCGCATCCAGCGCCGCCTGCTGCACCCGGTTGTGGCCATTAAGGCGGGCGCGGGTCTCTTTTAACAGCGACTGCGCTTTGGCACGCGCCGCTTCCGCTTCCTCTTTCGCGTCACTGCCCCACGATTTCAGCACCTCTTCCAGCGTGTCCGCTAATTGGCTGACATCGTTATGAATATCTTCGGCGTTCTCGTCAAAATTGTTGCGGTTCACATGGTTAGCCATCGTTATCTCCCTTAATTCCATCGAGTGAGTAAGTGTAGGACAAGATTTTGAATTATGCTTACTGCTGTGGTTTCTGGAATATTCCGAAAGCACTGCCCTTAATGAATAAGGTAAGGTCAATGTGCGGTAAAAGATAACGAGGAATCAGTATGTATTTAAGACCCGATGAGGTGGCGCGTGTTCTTGAAAAAGCCGGCTTCACCATGGATGTTGTGACGCAAAAAGCGTACGGCTATCGCCGCGGCGATAATTATGTTTATGTGAACCGCGAAGCGCGCATGGGGCGAACAGCGTTAGTTATTCATCCAGCGTTAAAAGAGCGCAGCAATATGCTGGCTGAACCGGCTTCAGATATCAAAACCTGCGACCATTATGAACAGTTTCCGCTGTATTTAGCCGGGGATGCGCAGCAGCATTATGGTATTCCGCACGGCTTTAGCTCACGCATGGCGCTTGAGCGTTTTCTTAATGGACTGTTTGGCGAAGCCCAGCCGGCCATGTCGACGAATTAATTCGCTGGATAAAGACCCGGGCGAAGCTGGCTGGCGGGAGGAAGCGACTGGCAGAGCCAGTCGCTGTTAACGTGTCGGTCAGGCTTTTGCCTGCTGGTAGGGCGCCACGCGGAACAGGCGGCGGCAATAGTCGAGGAAGTAGCCGTAAGCGGCGCCCATCATCATTGAAACCGCCAGGTTCGAGCTCACCGCAGCGACAATCTGGTGCCAGTCCGCACCCACGCTCCACAGAATGGCGACATAAACCGGCGACTGAAAGGTCACGTAGGCCAGCACGTCGGCCATATTTTTCATCCAGCCGGCCGGAGTGATGCGCCGGGCCTGACGCATCGCGAAGTCGCGATAAATCCCGTAAGGGACAGCGATAATAATGTTGACCGGGATCGCCACCAAGCGCGACGATAACGACTGCTCAAACGTCATACCAGAGAGAAAAATTTCGATCATCATGTTGACGACGGTGCAGTAAACCACCATCGCAAAGGTGTCTGCAACCGCATGCCGCAAGCGGGAGTGCGCAGAGAACATCGGAGTGCTCCTCGAAAATGAAGTCAATAACGCCGAAAAATGCGCGTTGGTATAGCGTTTTTGGGTTGCCTGTTTTGATGTGCGTAGAGTATATCTCTGCATTAAAAGTGGCAACTAGCTATAAATTTTTATTTATTGCCTTTTTGTCGATAAAATACTCTGCGAAGGTCTGTTTTTTGCCCGTTACGCTACTTTTAGTGCTGGTTTTATTAAATTCTTTTAATTTCAAATGGTTGTGTTGTTTTTCGCCATGGTATCTGACCAGGGGGTCGGCATCTGACCGCCCGCTGTGGCGCAAAATCGCGTTAGCCTGTGATGAGGGTCATGTTTAGATGTTTTTATGCCATTATGCCGGTTTTTGTGGTGAAAAATTCTAAAACGATATGTGGCGTTTTATTCTGAATGACCGAGTAACTATTCATTTGGCCGCGCGGAGAGGGCCTGCGCCTTCACCGACGATAAGAGGATAACCCGCTGACCATAAAGGTAATATCGCCTTCTTGATATATTTCCCTATCTCACCATCCGCCGTTTTTATTTATTCAGGGGCTTATTGGCCTGCGCTGGCGAAAAAGAACCGGGGATTTCCCGATATAAGGTAGTTGGAAAAGGTTTACTCTCTGCATAATATATTTATCTGGATAACCGAAGGCTGGAAATAAATAAACGTTTCTATTACACTTGCCGCGTTGTGTCTTTTAATTTGCTATTTGGAAATTTTTAATTTTATGTCTTCAATGTTACACAAACTGAATAATATCCGTTCACTGCGCGCGCTGTCCCGTGAATTCTCCATTGACGTGCTTGAAGAGATGCTGGAAAAGCTCAGGATCGTCACTGAAGAAATACGTACGCAACAGCAGCTGGCGGCGCAGCAGCAGGCGAAATATCAGGAAAAAGTGAATACCTGGCTTGAGCTGATGCGCGCCGACGGTATTTCTCCTGACGAGCTGGTGGCCGATATTCAGCCGCCGATGGCGGGCGGTAAAAAGCGGAAACCGCGCCCGGCGAAATATCGTTATACCGATCATACCGGCGCCGAGAAAACCTGGACCGGCCAGGGAAGAATGCCGAAGCCGATTGCCCAGGCGGTCGCCGAGGGGAAATCGCTGGACAGCTTTTTGATTTAAAACCGATGCGGCCAGCGCCACGACGGCGGGAGACCCACCGCCCGGCCTGGCCTTATGACCTGCAGCGAGGGGCTTCAGCAGACGCCGAAGTCCCCCTCTTCCTGATAGGACGTCACCTCGTCTGACTTCAGCGTATAGCGTTCTCCCTGCTCCTGCGCGGCCTGAACCACCACCAGAGCCTCGCCCTGCACTTCGACCACTTTCAGTTTTGGCCCGCCCGCACGCGGTTGTACCAGATCGCCGACAGAAAACATCATTCACTCCTCACTGTTAATACCACGGATGAACCTAAACCATAGCTCAACGCCCGCGCACTGAACACCGGGTGTGCTCTTTTTTGTTAAAACAATTTGGAGGTATATGTATTAATGTTGTTAATGTTTTGCTGGCGCCATACCGCTGCTGACAAGGGGGACGGCGAGGGTAGGGTTACCATCAATCAGGTCAGGAAAGACACCATGAAGTATATCATTCTGTTGATCATTGTTATTGCTGTGCTGTATGTCCATTACCGCGGACGGGTGCGCTATCGTTTCTGGCGACAGCTCTCCGACCATTCCACATTTACCGCGCCGTTGAATGGATTTATGTATTTATTTTCCCGCGTGCCGAATACGCCTTATCTGCGCCCGGAGATGTTTCCCGAGCTGGCGATATTGCAACAAAACTGGCTGGTTATTCGCGAAGAAGGCATCCGCCTCCAGCAGCTGGAGCAGATTAAAGCGGCCGATAAATATAACGATGCCGGATTTAACTCATTTTTTAAAACCGGCTGGAAACGCTTTTATCTGAAATGGTATGAGGATGCCCATCCCTCCGCCAGCCAGCTTTGCCCACAAACTACCGCGCTGCTGCGGGATATTCCGTCGGTGAAAGCGGCCATGTTCGCCACCCTGCCGGACGGCAGCCGTCTGCCGCGCCATCGCGACCCCTACGCCGGTTCCCTGCGCTTTCATCTTGGCCTGGCGACGCCGAACGATGACCGCTGCTTTATCGAGGTGGATGGTCAGCGCTACAGCTGGCGCGACGGGGAAGGGGTGCTGTTTGACGAGACCTATATCCACTATGCGGAAAATACCAGCGGTGAGAATCGGCTGATTCTGTTCTGTGATATTGAACGGCCGATGCGCTACCGCTGGGCGCAGAAGGTCAACCACTGGCTGGGGCGCTATCTGATGAGCGCCGCCTCGGCGCCCAACGACGCCAGCGATCGCACCGGCGGAATTAACCGGGCGTTTCGCTATATCTACCAGATCCGCATTGTCGGCAAGCGGCTGAAAAAATGGAATAAGACGGTCTATTACGTCGTCAAATGGCTGCTTTTCGGCGGCATTGCCTGGCTTATCTGGAGTGCGTTTTAACTCCCCTGGCGCCGGTTCCACGGCATGATCGCCAGCAGGCGCGCCATGCCGCAAAAGCCGGTCATCCCGGCGAAAGTGAGCCCGGCGCCGACCGCGCCGCTGAGCAGGAAAAAGCCGCCGTTCACGGTATAGCCCAGCAGCACCCCCAGTAAAATCAGAACGCCAGCGGCGATTTGCACCTGGCGCATCAGCGGCAGCGGTTGCGATTTATCTTCCTCAATCGGGAGCCCCGCGGCTTTCCATGCCTGAATCCCCCCCGCCAGCAGGCTAACCTGCGCCGGCGCGGCGGCGGCGGCCAGACGAATGGCGTTATTCTGCGTCCGGGAGCCGGCCTGGCAGTGGAAGATCACGCGCTCGCCGGCCCGGGCGTTTAGGGTCGCGCCGCCGTTCAGGGTGGCGAGCGGCACCAGCTCGGCATCGGGAATATGTTCGCGCGCGTATTCATCCGCATCGCGGATATCTATCAGTCTGGCACCCTGGGCAATCTGCACCCGGGCTTCGGCAGGGGTTAAGGTGGCGATGGTCATAGGATCCTCACGGGCAATAGAGCGTTTTCAGCGTGTTGATCACCTGCTGTACCGCAGGATGGGTGATGAAATAGTGGATGCGCTGAGCGTCGCGTTCGCTGTCGATCAGCCCCTCGTCACGCATCCGCGCGAGGTGCTGCGAGGTGGCGGAAGGGCTCAGGCCGGTAGCGCGGGCCAGTTCACCGGCGCTGGCCCGCGGCGCGTCGCATAGCATGCACAGGATCAGCAAACGGTGAGGATTGCTCATCGCTTTCATCAGCGCGGCGGCTTCGCCGGCGCGGGCCTGCAGGTCTTCGGGTGTGGTCATGTATTTTAGCTTTTTCTAAATTTAGATAACTCTAAAATAAAAAAGCCGCCAGCGCCAGCCCCTTTTTCCCCGCGACTCAGGCCGGAACGGCGAGATCGGCTATCTGCGCCCGGGCGCTGGCGATCCCGGCGTCGCGACCGTGCGGGCGGTTATCCAGCCCTTCGGCATAGATAAATTCCACCTCATGGATCCCCATCAGCCCCAGCACCGCGCGCAGATAGGGGGTGACGGCGTCGGTGGTTTCTCCCTGGTGAACACCGCCGCGGCTGCTGACGACCACCGCCCGGACGCCCTCGACCAGCCCCTGCGGCCAGTTGTCGGTGTAGCGAAAGGTTTCCCGCGCCCGCGCCACGAGGTCGAACCATTTCTTCAGATCGGTCGGGACGTTGAGGTTATACATCGGGGCGCCGATCACCAGCAGGTCGCTGGCTTTTAACTCGGCGATAAACTGGTCGGAGAGCGCTACCGCCGCGCGGATGGCCGGCCGCGGATCCGCCGCCCCGCGCAGGGCGGCAAACAGCGCGCCATCCAGCGTCGGCAGCGCCATAGCGCTGAGATCGTGTTCGCGGATCCGATCGTGGCGGCCCGCCGCCTGGCGCGCCGCGAGAAATTCGTTAATCAGCTGATTGGTCAGGGAAGTTTCGCCATTAATGCTGGACTTTAATACCAGAACGTTAGCCATGATGAGTGCCTCAAGTGAAGGATAGAAGCAGAGACTAACACTGTCTTTTTTCTCTCTGGAGTGACATTATTTTCCTCTATTGTATCCCGTAAGGAACCAATCTGTGCGCGACGATCTGAATGCGATCCCGGTGTTTGTCACTGTGGTCGAGAGCGGTAACTTTGCCAGCGCGGCGACGATCCTCCACGTGACGCGATCGGCGGTGGGAAAAACCATTGCCCGGCTGGAAGCGCGTCTCGGCGTGGCGTTATTCCAGCGCACCACCCGCAGGCAACTGCTGACGGAAGAGGGAGAGCAATTTTATCACCAGTGTCGGGAGGCGCTGGGACGCATTCGCGAGGCCGAAGAAGCGCTGCAGCGCGGCAAAGGCGAGGTGCAGGGACGGCTGCGGATTTCGCTGCCGGTGCTGTTTGGCCAGCGCTGCGTGGCGCCGCTGCTGTTCCGCCTGAGCCAGCGCTATCCATTGCTGAAGCTCGAGCTCCACTACAGCGACCGGCAGGTCAATCTGCTGGAAGAGGGGTTTGATCTCGCGGTGCGTATCGGGAGCCTGGCCGACACCGGGTTGCTACGGGCGCGGGCGCTGGGGGAGCATGGCATGGTGCTGTGCGCGGCGGCGGAGTACCTGCGTCGCCAGCCGGCGCCGGGGACCATCGCCGGGCTGAGCGAGCACCGCACCCTCGGCTATCTGCATAACGGTCAGCTGCAAAAATGGCAACTTTACGACCCGCAGCAGGGCGAAGTGCGCTTCACCCCGGAGGCGTGGCTGGTGCAGGATGACTTTGCCGCCATCGCCGCGGCGGCGCAGCAGGGAATGGGCATCGCCTGGCTGCCGGACTGGCTGGTGGCGCAGGCGCTCGCCGACGGGACGCTGCAGCAGGTTCTGGCGCCCAGCGACCGTGTGCGTTTCGCCATCCACGCGGTGTGGCCGGAAGGGCCGTGGCTGCCGCAAAAAACGCGGGTGACGATCGATGCCCTGCGGGCGGGGCTGGGTCTGGCGTAGCGTCCTCGGCCGGCGCGCTTTAGGTCATCGCCTCAGCGGCGTGGCCGTCCGGCACGGGCGGCGCGGCGGTATAGCGTGCTGCGGGCGATGCCCAGCATCTGCGCCGCCCGGCTGACGTTGCCGTTGACCCTGGCGAGGGTATCGACAATCAACTGCTCGTCATGGGCCTGTAATCCCCCACGCGGCAGCGGCGCAGGCGCAGCGCGGTATGCGTCCGGCAGCGCATCGGGCGTCAGCGTGTCGCCCTCATCGGCCAGAGCCAGCATCACCTTCAGGACGCTCTGCAGCTGGCGCACGTTTCCCGGCCACGGCAGCTGGCTGAGGTGGGTCAGCAGCGCGGTGGACAGCGTCACCCGGCGCGAAGCGCCGCCCAGGTCGCGCCACAGGGTGGCGATAAAGGTTTCCAGCGCCGGCCACTCGCGTAGCGGAGGCAGCGCCAGGGCGTACTCCCGCAGGCGCCACAGCAGATCTTCGCGGAATTCGCCGGCGCTGACCCGCTGGGTCAGGTTGCGGTGCGTGGCGCAGATCAGGGCGAAGTTCACCGGCACGCTGCGGCTGGCGCCGAGCGGGGCGACCTCTTTCTCCTGCAGTACTCGCAGAAGGCGGGTCTGCAGCGCCAGCGGCATATCGCCGATCTCATCAAGAAACAGCACCCCGCCCTCGGCCTCGCGGATTTTGCCGATATAGCCGTTTTTGCTGGCGCCGGTAAACGCCCCTGGCTGGTAGCCGAAAAGCTCGGACTCGATCAGCGATTCCGGAATGGCGGCGCAGTTAATGGCGACGAATTTACCGCTGCGCCAGCGGCTGTGCTGGTGCAGCGTGCGGCTGACATACTCTTTGCCGCTGCCGGTTTCCCCCTCAATACAGAGCGCGATGCCGGCGTTAAGCAGCCGGAGCAGCTTTTCGCCTTCCCGCGGGCTGGTGAAGGGGAGCTGCATGGCCGGCGGGGCACTCACCGCCACCCGGCGGCGGGTGGGCTCGCGCAGGCGATAGTGATAGCGGCCCTGCGGGGTGGTCAGGGGCAGGGGAACGCTGACCGCCGTTTGCGTCAGCGTCGGAAAAAGCGACGCAAAGGTGAGCTGGCCAAACTGCGCCGCGCTCAGGCCGAACTCGCGCATCGCCAGCCGGTTGCCGGCGGTAAGGACGTTGTCGGAAAAGACCAACAGCAGTTCCTCCACGCTGTCGAGTTTGTCCACCTGCCGGTGGAGGCTCATCAGCCACTGCTCAGGATGCAGGCTCTGCTTCACCCACAGATACTCAATCTGCTTTGCCGCTGCTTTCACCCAGCCAAAGGTGTGCTGGTGGGGAAAATCCGCCGGGCCGGAGATATCCAGCACGCCGGCGATGCTTCCGTCCGGCCGCTGGAGCGGCATCGCCGCGCAGTACAAATTCTGGTTGCGGGTGAGAAAGTGCTGACGGCCATCGATTTCGCAGCCGTCGTCAATCGCCAGCGCGGTGCCGATGGCGTTGGTCCCGCGTCCGCTTTCGCTCCACAGATTGCCCGGCGCCAGCGCGACGCGCTGAGCCTTCTGCATCGCCTGGGTATCGCCGACGGTATGGAGCACCAGACCGCCGGGGTCGGAGAGGATCACCACCGACTGCAGGTCCGCCACCTGGCGCGACAGGGCTTCCACCACCGGCTGCGCCAGCTGCTGCAGGCTGCGGTGGCTGGCGAGCCGGTCCGCCAGCTCGCCGGCGTCGAGGCGGGGAAAATCCTCGGTGGCGGGATCCAGGCCGTAGCGCTGGCAGCGAGACCATGAATCGCTCAGCAGGGGATTGGCGTTAACCTCTGGGGCGAGAAGAAAGGGATTGCCTGGCACAGGGCACCTCTGGGTCGATGTTGCTGTGTTGCAATATTGTAGCTATTTGGTTTATTTGGTGTTGCGATTTGCAACACATAAGTGGAAACCCGTGCGACAGTGGCTGACCATCTGCCCAGTCAGTGAATGCAACCTGTTAATAAATGAAGATATTTAGAGAAAATGAAAAACTGGCATAACCCCTGCAAAGTGAGAAGCGTTCGGCGGCAAGTTTAAAAAATCAATATGCCGCTGCGTCTCAACCCTACAGAAGGAGATTTGCGATGCGTTATGCACACCCTGGCCAGCCCGGCGCCCTGGTTTCATTGAAATCCGCTTACGGCAACTTTATTGACGGTAAATTTGTCGAGCCGCTGAGCGGTGAATTCTTTATGAATACCTCCCCGGTAGACGGCAGCAACATTGCGCAGTTTCCCCGGTCGGACGCCAGAGACATTGACTTCGCCCTCGACGCCGCCCACCGTGCGGCGCCGGCGTGGGGCAAAACCTCAGTGCAACAGCGCTCCAGGCTGCTGCTGCAGGTCGCCGACCGTATTGAACAGCATCTGGAATATCTGGCGGTGGCGGAGAGCTGGGACAACGGCAAACCGATCCGCGAAACGCTGAATGCCGACCTGCCGCTGGCGGTGGATCACTTTCGCTACTTCGCCGGCTGCCTGCGCGCCCAGGAGGGAAGCACTGCCGAAATTGACGAAACCACGGTGGCTTACCATTTCCATGAACCGCTGGGGGTGGTCGGTCAGATTATCCCGTGGAACTTCCCGCTGCTGATGGCCGCGTGGAAGCTGGCCCCGGCCCTGGCGGCGGGGAACTGCGTGGTGCTCAAGCCGGCAGAACAGACGCCGCTGAGTATTACCCTGCTGCTGGAGCTGATAGGCGATCTGTTCCCGGCGGGGGTGCTGAACGTGGTGCAGGGCTTCGGCAAAGAGGCGGGCGAGGCGCTGGCCACCAGCAAGCGTATCGCCAAGCTGGCGTTTACCGGCTCCACGCCGGTCGGGCGACATATTCTCGCCTGCGCGGCGGAGAATATTATCCCCTGCACCGTCGAGCTGGGGGGCAAATCGCCCAATATTTACTTCGCCGACGTGATGGAGGGGGAAGAGGAGTTTATTGAGAAGGCGGTGGAGGGGCTGGTGCTCGGTTTCTTCAACCAGGGTGAGGTCTGTACTTGCCCGTCGCGGGCGCTGATCCATGAATCCATTTATGAGCCCTTTATGGCGCGGGTCATGGAGAAGGTGGCGCAGATCCGTCGCGGCGATCCGTTAGATACCGACACCATGATCGGCGCCCAGGCTTCCCGCCAGCAGTTCGACAAGATCCTCTCCTATATTCAGATTGCCCGGGAAGAGGGCGGACAAATCCTCACCGGCGGCGAGCGGGCGGCGATCGCGCCGGCGCTGGATAATGGTTTTTATATTCAGCCCACGCTGATTAAAGGTCGCAACGATATGCGCTCCTTCCAGGAGGAGATCTTTGGGCCGGTGATCGGGGTGACCACCTTTAAGGACGAAGCGGAAGCGCTGGCTATCGCCAATGAGACCCAGTTTGGCCTCGGCGCTGGGGTGTGGACGCGCGATACCAACCTCGCCTATCGCATGGGGCGCGGTATTCAGGCCGGTCGCGTATGGACCAACTGTTATCATGTCTACCCGGCACATGCGGCGTTCGGCGGCTATAAACAGTCCGGCGTCGGGCGGGAAACGCATAAGATGGCGCTGGATGCCTATCAGCAAACCAAAAACCTGCTGGTGAGCTACGGCACCGCGCCGCTGGGCCTGTTCTGAAGCCCATCTCATTACTGATTGATCCTCAGTCCGCAATCCGTTCGGGTTGCGGATTTTTTTTGCGTCAAAATAACCCGGTGAAAGGGAGCGGTTACGGTGGCGGATAACGGCAATACATTTGGGTTAATGAAGTAATGGCTTTCATTTGAAAACAAAAACACTTCCAGAACAAGAAATTACAGCGCGGGTCAGGAGCGCTTTGCCTTAATTTGTGTAGAAATGATGAAGATTAATACCAGGAAAATTCCTAATTTTTTAGTGGCAACGGGTTTGAGCACAATAAAACAAGACGCTTTTTTGAGCAATTACCTTTAAATTTGTTAATAAAATGGACGTGTTGTTGTTGAGAGGTATTTAATTTTCTTTTGTATAGATATGTAAATTAACATTGAAATGCCATTTCAAAAAATAACTTTATGCCGAGTATAATCGTTAACCTGTATGTAACATTTCATCAGGTTGCCTTTTTTTACATCGGGTAATATATTTATTTCGCACATCAAAATAACTCTTTTTCTTCTGCTTGTTATTCATGGCCACCTTTCGGCGAAATAAAGCGGAGTCAAAGGACGTGTGCCGATTATCCTGCGGAAGGAACGCAATGAACATTTACAGGGAGGAACGGACGAGCCGTTTCGCGATAGCCATGGGGCTATTGTCGATGACGGGAAAATATATTCGTTAACGATGAGATAAATAATGAAAACGCAACTTCGTATTATGGCAATTCTCATGGGAGCGCTGGTTTCTGGCGCTGCAATTTCTGTTACTACGCCAACCATTAACGTTAACCCTGGCTCCAGCGCGGGTACCCAGGGTACCGGCGGACAGGTTATCTTCAATGGATCAATCACCGACAGCTCCTGCAATATCGACAGCGCATCCACCAGCCAGACGGTGGATCTGGGCAAATGGGCCAGCACCTATTTTACCAGCACAGGTTTTGAAACCACCAAAACGCCTTTCCATATCAAAGTAAAAGATTGCCCTGCCAGCGTGACAAATGTCGCGGTGCTGTTTGACGGCGCGCGCGATCAGTCTGATAACACGCTGTTGGCGACCACCGGCGGCGCCGCTGGCGTGGCGATCAAGCTGTATGAAGATGACAAGTCTACGGCGGTCAGCCTCGGCAGCGTGTCGAAAGCCAAAAATGTCGTTGCGGGCGCGACTGCCGGCACCGGCACTGCCGACCTCGAGTTTTTCGCCAACTATATCTCCACCGGTGCGGTGAAGGCTGGCAATGCCAACGGTACGGCTAATTTCAATATGATTTATAACTAATCATATTGCGCGCTATTCAGAGTCAGTCCACTGCGTCCTGATTAATTGCAGATAGCTAAAGTGATAACTGTCATAAAGTCACGAAATATATTCGTGACGGTATAGTTGTTTTTGCTAATTATCCCGACGGGTACTGGCTCTGATAATCCCTGCTTTATTTTACTGTTTGTTCAACCTTTACCTGATGGTAAGTCATGATGAAGAAAATAATTGCCGTTGCGGCCTTTCTGCTGTGCTCCACGGCAGCGCAGGCCGGTATTGTCATGGGTGGAACCCGTGTGATTTATCAGGAAGGGAAGCGTGAAGCCGCTATTTCAGTCACTAATGCCGATACCCATACGCCCTATCTGGTGCAGTCGTGGGTGGAAAATTACGCGGAAAACGATAAGGCCAAGGTGCCCTTTATTGTTACGCCGCCCTTATTCCGTCTCGATCCGGAGCAAAATAACGTCCTGCGCATTAACTTTATTGGCGCCTCGCTGCCCAGCGACCGTGAATCGGTCTACTGGCTGAACGTCAAAAGTATCGCCCCGACGCCCAAGGGCGAGGTGAACAAGCTGCAGGTCAATATTAAGTCGAAATTCAAAATCTTTTATCGCCCCAACGGCCTGGCGGGCGACCCGGCTAAAGCCTGGCAGCAGCTGAAGTTTAGCCAGTCCGGCGGCCATCTGACGGTGGCAAACCCCACTCCCTATTTTGTCTCTTTTTACGCCGTCGAGGTGGGCGGGCAGGCAATCGACGAGCCTGGCATGGTGGCCCCCTTTGGCGAGAAAACGTGGCCGGTGAGCGGGCACGGCACCGTCAAATGGCGGGCGATTAACGACTACGGCGGCGTCAGCGATTACGCCCAGCAGTAATTCCCCTTTGTGATGAGCTTACCGGACGGCGCCAGCATGAAAAGAATAACAACAGCCAGGGTGCGGGAGTATGCCGCGTTGCCCGTCACCGCCGGACGGGCGCTGGCGCTGGCGACGCTGCCGACGATGATGTGCTGTCTCAGCCCGCTGAGCCGGGCGCTGGCCGACGACTATTTTGATCCGGCGGCGCTGGAGTTTGCCGACCCGCAGCAGCAAACCTCCGATCTGCACTACTTCGCCAAACCCGGCGGGCAGCAGCCGGGGACTTATCCTGTCACCGTGGTGGTTAACGACCAGGAGCTGGGCCAGGCCAATATCACCTTTGTTGACGATGGCGGGCAGCTGCAGCCGGTGCTGACGCCCGGGCAGCTGGCGGATTATGGGGTCAACGTCAGCGCGTTTCCGGCTTTTCAAACGCTGCATGAAGGTGAGACCTTCACCCGGATCGAGAAATTTATTCCCGACGCCAGCAGCCGCTTCACCTTCGCTAACCAGCGCCTGACGCTGAGCATTCCCCAGGCGGCGATGAACGTGCAAAGCCGCGGCTATGTCGATCCCTCGCGCTGGGACGATGGCGTGCCGGCCGCGTTTGTCGATTACTATTTTTCCGGCGCGCAGATAAAGAATGCCGATGAAGGGGAGAGCAGCCGCTCAAACTATCTCAATTTACGCAGCGGCGTGAACCTGGGCGCCTGGCGGCTGCGCAATATCTCCTCAATGCAGTACGACCAGCAGCGCCGGCACTGGGATTCACAAAGCACCTGGCTGCAGCGCGACGTCCGCTCGCTGAAGAGCCTGCTGCGGATCGGCGATACTTACACCACCGGCGATGTGTTTGACAGCATCCCGTTTCGCGGCGTCCAGCTGATGTCTGACGATGAGATGCTCCCGGACAGCCAGCGCGGCTTTGCCCCTACCATCCGCGGCGTGGCGCACAGCAATGCCAAAGTGACCGTCTCCCAGCACGGGTATGTGATCTACGAAACCTTCGTGTCGCCGGGGGCGTTCGCCATCAGCGATCTTTATCCCACCTCGCAGAGCGGCGATCTGGAGGTGAAGGTGACCGAAAGCAATGGTTCGGTGCGTACCTTTACCCAGCCCTATTCCGCCGTGCCGTACATGCTGCGCGAAGGGCGCGGCAAATTCAGCCTCAGCGCCGGTCGCTACCACTCCGGGGCGGATTCGGTGCGCTCGCCGGAATTCCTGCAGGGCACCCTGTTCTATGGTCTGTCGGCGGGATTTACCCTCTACGGCGGCACGCAGCTGGCCCAGGACTATCAGTCGTGGGCGCTGGGTCTGGGCCGCGGCTTTGGCGAGTTCGGTTCGCTGGGAGGCGACGTCACCCAGGCCGTCACCCGTACCCCGTCGGGCAAGCGCTATGCGGGCCATTCGCTGCGCGCTCAGTATCAGAAAGATTTCGTCAGCTCGGGCACCACGTTCAGCCTCGCCAGCTATCGCTACTCCTCCAGCGGCTATTACGATTTTGCCGAAGCCAGCGCCCTCGAAAGCGCGCAGGGGCAGGTGGACAACCGGCGCCGCCGGGAGGAAGTGTCAGTGTCACAACGCCTCGGCGGTCTGGGCAGTCTGGCGGTTTCCGCCTGGTCGCAGGAATACTGGCACCGGCAGAGTCGGGATGAGACGGTGCATCTCGGGTTCTACAGCGCCTGGAAAGGGATCTCCTGGGGCGTGGGCTATTACTACACTCGCGCCAGCGGCCAGCAAAAAAATGACCGCTCCTGGTCTTTCAATATCAATATTCCGCTGGGCGGTCCGCTGTCCGACAGCGCGGTGAGCTACAACACTACCTCGGACAGCAATGGCTATACCTCGCAGCAGGTGTCGCTGTATGGCGCGGTGCCGACGCGGCCGAATCTGTTCTACTCGGTTCAGCAGGGCTACGGCAACCAGGGGCGGGGGACCAACAGCAGCGTCGCCCTGGACTACCACGGCGGCTTCGGCAACGCGCAGCTCGGCTATCGCCATGACGCCGCCAGTAATCAGCTGACCTGGGGAGGCGCCGGCTCGGTGGTCGCGCATCCGCACGGCGTGACCTTCGGTCAGACGGTGGGCGAGAGCTTCGCCATCGTCCGCGCGCCGGGGGCTGCCGGCGTGGCGGTGCAAAACGGCAACAATGTGCACACCGACTGGCGCGGTTATGCCGTGGTGCCGTCTCTGACCACCTACCGGAAAAATGTCATTACCCTCGACACGGAGTCGATGGCGGATGATACCGACGTCGACCAGCAGGGTCAGACGGTGATCCCCGGCGGCGGCGCGGTGGTGATGGCCAACTACCGGACCCGCATAGGCAACCGGGTGCTATTTACCCTGCGCAACGCGCAGGGGCCGTTACCCTTTGGCGCCAGCGCACGGTTGGTCGGGACGGAGGAGAGCGGCAATGCGCCGGGCGGCATGGTAGCCGACGGCGGTCAGGTGTACCTCAGCGGCGTGCCGCAGGAGGGAACCCTGGCGGTGAGCTGGGTCGTCAATAACCAGTCGCAGAGTTGCACGATGCATTTTCATCTTGCGGATAACCCACAGCAGAGTCTGAATACGGTGAAAACCGTCTCCGGGCTGTGCCAGTCACGCTGAGGCGGCTATGAAATCTGTTTTTCGTCTACTTCCTTTTCTCTTTTTGCTGGCGCTGAGCGGCTATCTTCCCGGCGCGCGGGCTGAAAACTGCCGCGCGAATATCGGCCAGACCACCGTCAATATTCCCAATATCAAGTATTTGCCCACGCTGCCGGTCAATACCCAGATGACCAGCGCGATGGCGGATAACGGCAGCGGGATCCCCTTTTCCTGCGACCTGCAGCTGCCGACGGCGAGCGCCAAACGCATTGTCTACAAACAACTGAAAACCGGCGGCTCGCCTGTGGTGATTAACGGACAGCACGTCTACCCCAGCGCCATCGACGGCATCGGCTACTCGCTTAGCTTCCAGTGCGCCGGCGGCCCGATGCGCGCTATCGACGGCAGCCACTCCGCTGGCGGCGAGTCGGTGGTGGTCTGCGACAGCACGATGCTCCCGGCGCTCATGACGCAGCAGCAGACGACGGTCAGGATCGCGGTAACCTTCTATAAGACCGGTACGGTACAGCTGGCTGACGGGACGCATACCAACTCGCCGCCGCTGCCGCAGGTGGGGGAGGTGACCATTGAACAGCAGGCCAACGGGAACGCCGGCTTTGTCGCCAGCGCGCCGGTCAGCATTGATATCGCCGCCCTGAACGTGGACATTGGCAGCAGCGGCAGCTGCCAGGTGGCGACCTCAACGATCCAGGTCAGTCTGGGCACGGTAAACCGGGCGGAGTTTCACGGTAAAGGGAGCACCGGCGGCCAGGCGAAGCGCTTTTCGATCCCGGTGTTCTGTCCGACGCCGACCGATGTGCGCATCGGCTTTTTCGGCGTCAGCGTGGAGAGTGATACCCTGGCGCTAAGCAAGGCCAGCAACAGCGCCAGCGGCGTCGGCGTGAAGCTGACCTACGGCAATAACCCCGGCGCGGCAGTGTCCGATGGCACCAGCGTTAAAATCAATGAGGCCAGCAACTTGCCGATCCTGAAAAGGGTAACCGGCAGTAACGCCGGCACGGCTGAGGCCATTAATTTTAACGCCCAGTATGTGCAAACTGACGCCACGGTGACGGCGGGCACAGCCGACAGCATGGTGACCTTCGCCCTCGAGTATAACTAGCGTGGGGCCGGAGCATAGGCCGCCTGAAGGGGGATCGCCACCACCGCGCCGTCATCGTCGATATAGTTCAGCTTGTACAGGCGAGCGCTGTCGGTCGTTGACACGGTATAGCTGCTGTACGGCCGGAGCATCACGTTTCTCATTGGCGAAATGTGGCCTTTATTATCGATCAGCGCCCCGTTGACCAGGGTGATATGCAGTGGGCCTGAGTTAGTCAAGCGCAGGTTATTGCCGCTCTGCTGCCACTGCAGCTTTTGCACCTCTCTGGCGAGGGTGGTGGCGATGGCAGGAGGACGATAAAACAGCTTCAGGCGGGTGCGGACGATAAACTGCAGCGTATGGTTACCGTCTGACGGCGGCGGATTCTCCTGAATATTGACCCAGTACAGGCTTTCCCGATCGGCGGGGAGCCCGCCGCCGTGATAGATAAAGCGCAGCTGGGCGCTTTGCTGGGGGGATAAATAGACCAGCGGCGGGGTCGCCACCATCGGCAGGTCGACGCGCGACCTGTTGAGCCCGGCGTCCAGCCAGATCTGCACTTTATAAGGTGTGCGGCTGCGGTTATGAATGTTCAGGGTGGCGGCTTTGTCTTTTCCTGAGTAGACCACCCGCGTGGCATCGATGGAGATCCCGGCGCAGGCCTGAAAGGTCATGGCGCTAAACAGAACAGCCAGCTGTATTTTCATCTTCGCTCCCTTTGCGTCTCATCCCTGACCGGGAAGCTATTCTTGCATAATGGTGAACCGGGCCGTTGCGTTGCCATCGCCGGGGAGTACGTGGGCTTTATCCCAGGTATAATAGAAGGCTTTCAGCCTGAAGGTGCCGGAGCCGCCGTCCACCGGGATCTCGATGCGGGGATCGTGCTGCGGGTCGAGGTGTGCATCAAGGCCGAGCGGCGTCCCCGTACGGTCGGTGAGCAGAATACCCACGCTACCGGCCGGCTTACCGCTATCGTTGAGGGCCAGCACATGATTTTCAGGCGTGGCGGTGGGAGAGGGGCCATCCACCACAATGTAGTAGGTGCCTTTCTCGCAATCTTTGACGCGAATATCGACGCCGACCGCTGGCCCGGTACCCGACTGGCTATTTTTCAGTCTCGACAGCGGAATATTGCCCATGCTGATGTCGATGGCTCCGTTATTGCCCGCCCCTTCGAGTTTGCAGGCGCCGTTCACGACCCTGCCGATGAAATTTAGCGTACCGTCTGCCGCGTAAACCGGGCCGACGGCCAGTCCGACGAAGAGCATCGCCAGACCCAGCATGGTTATTTTCATTTTCATTCCTCCTGTCGTGCCGGTAAACCTGGCGCCAGGGTCATTATTTTACGGGTCAGATACGGCACAAAATGATTTTAATCGGGCATGTTTTTTATTAATTCATTTATTTGGCAAATATATTGTCGCCTGGAATTAATATATGCTTGTTATTTATTACCTGCGTTTTCCGGGATAGTACTGTGGAGGAATGCTGGAGTAAATAAGACGGTAGTTATCGGTGTCTGAACGCGAAATATCGTGCATTTAAATAAATTATCCATTAATTCAATTGGTTACTTCTCTCTTGCTGCTGTTTTTTGTGCTTAATTCGGCACGATGTCAGTCTGGAAAATACGATCGCTGGCGTAAAGCTACGCCCGGCGGATGAGAAATCATTCACCGGGCGATAGCCCTGTTTCGTTGTCAGATTTGCGATCGGCAACCCGATCGTCGGGTTGTATGTCCCGATGTTTAAAAATAGGATGAATTCCCTGTTACGCGCTGCGGATGATGTTGACTGAGAAGCGGCCGGCCACCCCGGCGCGAAAACCCGATAACAATAAGGATGGCGAGATGAAACTGACGGTGGGGCTGGCGCTGACGCTGGCGATAATGACCTGCGGCGCCCAGGCGCGCGATATGCAAACCATTGAGCGCAGCGGTGAACTGAAGGTCGGCGTGCCGGGCGACTACGCCCCGCTGGCGTTTCGCAATACCGCCGGCGAGCTGCAGGGCTATGACGTGGACATGGCCCGCGATCTCGGGCGCACGCTGGGGCTGAAGGTGAGCTTCGTCTACACCAGCTGGCCGGCGCTCGCCGCCGATCTGCAGGCGGACAAGTTTGATATTGCGATGGGCGGCGTGACGCAGACCCCGGCGCGGGCGAAGGACTTCGCCCTCAGCCACCCGGTGGTGGCGAACGGTAAAATCGCCTTAGCCAACTGTCAGGCCGCCCCCCGGCTTGGATCGCTGGCGAAGATAGACCGTCCGGAGGTGAAGGTGGTCGTCAACCCTGGCGGCACCAACCAGAGCTTTGTCGATGAGCATATTAAGCAGGCGCAGATCATTCGCGTGAAGAACAACGTCGATAACCTGGAGGCGCTGCGGCAGAAAACGGCCGATATGATGGTGACCGATCTGATCGAAGGCGACTATTACCAGAGCAAAGAGCCCGGCGTGTTCTGCGTCGCCAACGAGACGCCGTTCGCCGGCACCGCCAGCGACAAGGTGTATATGATGAGTAAAGATAATCCGGCGCTGCTGGAGAAAGTGAACCAGTGGCTGGATAGCCAGGATAAAGAGGTTCTCAAACGGAAGTGGAAAATTCGCGGTTAAGCGCTGATGCACCCACCGCCGACGGGCGCGTCCGGCGGTGGTTGTCGGCCGCGGTCAGCGCTGCGGCGACAGCGTCTGTCGCGCCAGGTCGCGGAAGTAGCAGGCGTAGCCGAGGGTGGCGGTCAGGCACAGCATATAGCCAAACGACTCGCTGCCTTCCTCCACCGTATTTTTCACCACCCGTGCGTAGTTCTCATCCAGCACGGCGTACCACAGGCCGTGCATACCGAACAGCCGCGAGAAGACCAGAATCGCCAGCAGGCCGCTGATCATCATCCCGTAATACGGGGTGCGGGTATAATCCGCCAGCTGCGACAGGGTCTGGCGCAAATGGCGCAGCGGCATCAGCAGGGACCCTGCGGTAGCCAGCAGGGCAAACCACACCCAGCTGCCATGGGAGAGTAAATCAAACAGGCCATCCAGTTCGCGGATCAGCATGGCGAGGAAGAAGCCGCCGATGAGGATATTGCTATAGCGCAGGTGGGCATATTTGCGCGCCAGCAGAAGATGAACCAGCACGATGACGGCCAGCACGCTCTCCTGAACCACTTCGGTGAGCGACACCTCCGGGATGTCGTTGCCAAATACCCGAATATCCACCCACAGGCAGAGTACCGCGATGGCGGCCGCGACCGCCGCGCCGAGAAAGAAAAGCAAGCTTCGTAACAGAGACATTAACACCACAACTTATTTTTAAAACAAATATCATAAGTTTTGGGAATACATGTTCCTGTTCACTTTGTGCGACTTTGCGGCTGTTTTTTAACGTTTTGCGCTTTTTAGCGCCGGGAAAGACGACAGGGGAGGGGGACTCCCCTGAATGAGAGGACGTCAGAGAATATCATCCACCACGCCGCCGTCAACGCGCAGCGCGGCGCCGGAGGTGGCCGACGCCTGCGGCGAGCAGACGTAAACCACCATATTGGCGACCTCTTCCACCGAGGCCGCCCGCTGGATCACCGAACTCGGACGATGGGTCATGACAAACGCTTTCGCCAGTTCCTCCAGCGACTGGCCGGTTTTCGCCACTTCGTCTTTCAGCATTTCGGCAAAGCCGTCGGAAATCGTCGGCCCCGGCAGCACGCTGTTAACGGTCACTCCGCTGCCGGCGACATATTTCGCCAGGCCGCGGGCCAGCGACAGCTGGGCGGTCTTGGTGACGCCATAGTGGATCATGTCCGCCGGGATATTGCGCGCCGATTCCGAGGAGATAAACACCACCCGCCCCCAGCCTTTACTGACCATCGCCGGCAGCAGCCCTCGCGACAGGCGCACGCCGGACATGACGTTGGTCTGCCAGTAGTTTTCCCAGGTCGCGTCATCGGTGGCGTAAAAATCCTGCGGGCCGTAGATCCCGGCGTTATTGACCAGAATATCGACGCCGGTCACGGCCTGCAGCAGCTGTGCCGCGCCGTCAGCGCCGCTGAGGTCGGCGACGGCGGGGCGCGCTTTCGCCCCCGGCACCTCATTTTGCAAGCGGGCGATCGCGGCGTTCACACTCTGCTCGCTGCGCCCGTTAAGGATGATCTCTGCGCCGCTCTCCGCCAGGCCTTTGGCGATAGCAAAGCCAATACCCGCCGTGGAGGCGGTGACCAGCGCGACTTTCCCCGATAAATCAATCTTCATGTTCCTGCCTTCTGGTTGTGGATCTCCCATTAAGCGTAGCAGCGGCGGTATCGGTGGGGATCAGTAACCGGCGTGCTTATTGACCAGGTTTTTGAGCGGCAGCCCGCGACGCTGGCGCTGAATGTTCTCCAGCAGCTGGCGGGCGATCACCTCGGCGGGGGCCGCAGAGGCCATATGCGGGGTGATCACCACCTGCGGATGGCGCCACAGCGGATCGTCCGCCGGCAATGGCTCCTGCGGGAAGACGTCGAGCACCGCTCCGGCGAGCTGGCCGCTCTCCAGCGCCGCCAGCACATCCTCATTGACCATATGCTCTCCACGCCCGCAGTTGATTAACACCGCCCCGGCGGGAAGCCGGCTGAAGAGCGGCGCGGCGAGAATACCCCGGGTCTGCGCGGTGAGCGGCAGGAGGTTAATCAGCCCGTCAAGCGACCCGAGGAAGCTGTCGAGCGCCTCCTCGCCGCGGTAGCAGGTGACGCCAGCCAGCTGCTTCTCACTGCGCGACCAGCCGGAGACCCGATAGCCAAGGCGGGCCAGCTGGTCGGCGATATAGCCGCCAATTTCGCCGAGTCCCATAATGCCGATATGGAAGTCGGCGGCGGCGCGCTGGGGATAGAGCTTCCAGGTTTGGGTCCGCTGGTGGGCCAGCGCCCGGTCAAAATAACGCTGGAACCACAGCACGCCCCACAGGGCATATTCGAACATGCCGTGACGAAAGTCCTCATCGATCACCCGGCACAGCGGGATATCGCTGGCGAACAGCGCGGGCGGCAGATGATCGACCCCGGCGGACGCGGCCTGGATCAGCTTCAGCCCCGGCGAGCGGGTCAACAGCTGCGGGCTAGGGAACCAGCAGCTGGCGTACTGCGCGTCGCGCGCCGCCTGGTGATGGGGCAGGAGCGCGGTGACGTCGGGAAACTGCTGCAGGGCGGCGCAGATATCGCGGGCGAAATCCGCGTCGTTACAATCCACCACGATAGTGATATCGGACATAGGCGTTAGTCTTTGTAAGAAGTATCGAGACGGTCAAGACGGCGCAACCACGCCTGCCAGACCTGTTGACGTTCATGCTCCACGCCCATCAGCTGCTCGCAGGCGTGCTGGCTGAGGTGCGGGGCGATGGTGTGGATCGGGCTGAGGGCCGCCAGCTGGGCGGCGGCCATCTGGATCTCGCAGGCACGATTGAGGTAGAACATGATGTAAAAGGCGTCAGCCACGGTACGGCCCACCGACAGCAGGCCGTGGCTCTGCAGGATCATGGCGATATTATTCCCCAGCGAGCGCTGAATGCGCGCCCGTTCGTCGAGGTCAAAGGCCACCCCTTCATAGGGGTGGTAGCCGACGCGCTGGTAAAACTCAGTGCTGATCTGGTTGAGCTGCAGCAGGCCGTCCTCGCAGGCGGCCACCGCCATCCCCGGCAGGGTGTGGGTGTGGATCACGCAGTGGGCGTCTTCCCGGGCCATATGCACCGCGCTGTGGATGGTGAAGCCCGCCGAGTTAGCCGGCGCCTCGCCCTCTACGACCTTGCCCTGCATATCCACCACGATCAGATTGCTGGCGGTGACCTCATCAAACATCATGCCGAAGGGATTAATTAAAAAGCGCGGCTCGCCGTCGCCGGGCAGGCGCAAGGAGAAGTGGGTGTAGAGGGTATCCTCCCAGCCGAACAGCGCCGCCAGACGGTAGGCGGCGGCCAGCTGCTGGCGCAGGTGTTGCTCAGTTGCCATTTAGTGCACTCCCATAAATTCACGGATTCGTTGCAGAGAAGGGGCCTCCAGCGGGCTGCGGATCACCTGCGGGGCGATGTCGGCCTGCACCACGCCGTTCTCCATCAGCACCACGCGGTCGGAAATCGACAGGGCGAAGTCCATCTCGTGGGTGACAATCAGCATGGTCATACCTTCGCGGGCCAGCGACTGAATAACCTTCAGCACCTCGCCCACCAGCTCGGGATCCAGCGCCGAGGTCGGTTCGTCAAACAGCATGATGTCCGGCTTCAGCGCCAGCGCCCGGGCGATCGCCACGCGCTGCTGCTGGCCGCCGGAGAGCTGTCCGGGGTACTTGTGGGCATGGGCCAGCAGACCGACGCGGTCGAGCAGCGCCAGGGCCTGCTCGCGGGCGACCGGCTGATCCAGCAGCTGATGGTAGCGCGGGGCCAGCATCACGTTGTCGAGCACCGTGCGGTGGGGGAACAGGTTGAAGCTCTGGAAGACCATGCCGATGCGCCGCACCCCGGCGCGCATCTGGCGCTTATCGACGATGGCTCCGCCTTTCAGATAGTCCTCGCCGTAGAGAATGATCTCCCCGCCATCAATGCTTTCGAGGGCGTTGATGGTGCGGATCAGGGTTGTTTTGCCGGAGCCGGACGGGCCGATGATGCTGATCACCTCCCCGTTATCTACCTGCAGGTCGATGCCTTTCAGCACTTCATGCTGGCCCCAGGATTTGCGGATGCCCCGCAGATCCAGCGCCGGCGGCGCGCCGTTGACGGCCGGGGTGGTGATCGCTTCCGCCATCGCCGGCAGGCTCTGGCGCAGCGCCTGGCATTCCGCCTCGCTGAGCGTTTGCGGACGCTTGCGCTGAATATCGAGGCTATTCTCCAGCGCCCGGAACAGCCAGGTGAAGACGGTAACCACCATGACGTAGTACACCGCCACCGCCAGCAGCGTCTCCATCACGAGGAAATTTTGCGCATACAAGCGCTGGCCGGTGAGCAGCAGCTCGGGTAAGGAGACCACCGATAAAATCGAGCTCAGCTTAATGATGGTGATGTATTCATTGATCAGCGTCGGCAACGAGATGCGAAACGCCTGAGGAATAACAATCAGCCGCTGGATGCCGATAAAGCTGAAGCTCAGCGCATGGCCCGCCTCGCTTTGCCCTTTGGCCACCGACAACAGTCCGCCGCGGTGGATCTCCGCCATATAGGCCGCTTCGGTGACGGTCATCGACACCAGCCCGGCGATAAACGGCACCCCGAGCAGCGGCTGGGTCACCGGAAACAGCTGCGGCAGGTTGTAGACAAACACCAGCAGCACCATCAGCGGCACGCTGCGGAAAAACCAGATATAGAGTTCGACGGGGATCTTGATCCAGCGCGGCGCCGAGAGCTTCGCGCAGGCTAGCAGAAAACCGACCACCAGGCCGATCCCCCAGGACAAGGTGCTGATTACGATAACCGTCACGCACGCCTGCCAGAATGCCCCAATGCTAAATAATGAAAAAAAGTATCCCCAATCGAACGCCATACTGACTCCTGTTGCGCAGTGCTTATTGTCTTAATCGATGCTTTCTAAGTTGTATTTTTTGATCAGCGCGGCATATTTGCCGTTGGCTTTGAGCGTGGCGAGGGTGGCCTTGATCGCCTCCGCCAGCTCGGTGTTGCCTTTGGCGACATAGATCCCCAGCGGCAGCGGGTAGACGAGGCGCGTCGAGCTTATCCCCAGGCGACCGCGGCTCTTATCGACGATAATCTGCGCCGCCGGGGCTATCTCAAGCTGGGCGTCGATGTTCTTCGACAGCAGCGCCTGGGAGGCTTCCGGCGCCGTCGGGAACTCCTGAATAGTGATGGCCGGTTTGCCGTTTTTCAGGCACCACTCATCGGAGTGTTTTTTCAGGCTGGTCACCCAGGTGGTGCCTGCCTGCAGGCCGACCTTCACGCCGCACAGCTCATCTTCGGTTTTCGGCTGCGCCGCGCCGCCCTTCAGGGCAATGATCGACGCGCCGGAGAGGGCGTAAGGGATGGCGTCGGCCTGCTTCTGGCGCTCCGGCGTCACGTACATCCCGGAGATCACCGCATCATATTTCTTGCCGATGCCGAGGATCAGACTGGTGAACTTGGTGTCGATCAGCTGCGGTTTGGCCTGCAGATGCTCGGCAATCAGCGTCGCGAACTCCGGGTCGAGACCGACGATATTGTTATTGCTGTCATAGGACTCAAACGGCGGGTAGGTGACCTCCATCCCCACCTTAAAGACGCCCTCGGTCAGCAGTTCCGCCGCCTGGGTGACAGAGGAGAAACAGGCGCTGACGGCGAGGGTAAGCGCGACGCGGCGCGAGATTTTTTTCAGGGTGCTAGTCATCATGGATCCTCACGGGTGGTTAGGGTTTTTTTTGCTGTGCCTGTTTTTTCAGATGGCCAAAGGTATGGGTGCCGCGCGCGCGCGCCGGCAGCTGGAGCTCGCCGCGATTGACCTTCTCGCGCAGATAGCGATAGGTTTGCAGCGCCTGGCTCCACATATGCTCGCCGATGCTCAGCTCCTGATATTCGCTGGCTTCGCCGGCGGCGAGAAAGGTCGGCAGCGGGCGGATCAGCGTGTGGTAATCGCAGGCGAAAAACAGCGGGAAGGAGTACCGCTCCTGCGGCACTTTGCGCACCCGGTGGGCTGTAGCAACAAATGTGCCAGCGCTGAGCACTTCCAGCATGTCGCCGATATTGATCACGAACGCCTCTTCTCCGGCGGCGTTCGTGACGGGAGGCGCGTCGATCCACACGCTTTCTTCATTGAGGACTTCAAGCCCGGGCTGGTCGGCGAGCAGCAGGGTGAAGCACTCATAGTCGGTGTGTGCACCAATTCCGGGAACATCTTCGACGCTGGCGTCGAACGGGTAATGGATGAGCCGTAGCTTGGCCGGCGGGCAGGTCACCATCGGTTTGAAATACCCTTCCGGCAGACCGAGCGCGAGGGCGAAAGCGTCGAACAGGCGGTGGCCGAGGGCGAAGACCGCGTCGTAGTAGGCCAGCACCCGCGCGCGGAAATCCGGCAGGTCGGGCCACTCGTTGGCGCCGATCAGCGGCGTACCGGCGAGCACCAGCGGATGGTCGTCCGCCGCCTGGAAGCCAATATCGAAGGCCTCTTTATGGTCCGGCTTGCCGGCGCCGTAGATCTCTTCTCCTTCCGGGACGTAGCCCTTATGGCTTTTGGAGCGGCCGATGTAATAGTTCATTTTCTCCGCCATCGGCAGAGCGAAGATCTGCTTCGCCGCCTCGCGGACGCCGGCGATCAGCGCCGGGTCGATGCCGTGGCCGGTGATGTAGAAAAAGCCCACCTCGCGCGCCGCGCGGCCGATGGCGTCGGCCACCGCCTGGCGCCTGGCGAGATCGTCGCCGGCCAGATCGCGGATATCGATGGTCGGGAGTTCAGTAAAAGCGTGCTTCACGGCGGTCATGGCTGCGGTTCCTGTTCAGTGAGCGTTAAAAACTGCTGAAAGTGGGCCTGCTGGCGCGCGGCCATCCAGGCGTTGAGCGACCATAGGTCGGCCACCGGAACGTTGGTGAACGGCAGATGGTGCAGATAGCCGTCGGCGCCAAACTCCGGCGTCAGGGTGGTCTGCGGGTAGCCGCGCCGGCGCTGCGAATGCCAGATTTGCTCCCACAAGCGCTCGGCAAAGGCCAGCGCCGGCTGATACTCCGGCGCCGCCGGGTGCGGCACCTGCGGCCCCTGGTCGTAGCCCACCCGGGCCTGCACGTGATGCACGCGGTCGATAAAGGCGCTGAAGTCATCGCAGGGGTCATCCAGCAGGCGCTCGCTGACCACCACCCAGTGGCTGATGTCGGCGGTAAAGCGCAGCTGGGGGAGCTGCTGAATGATCTCCAGGGTGAGCCACGGGCTGTACAGCGAGGTGGCGCGATGGGTTTCAAAGCTGCAGGTCAACCCAAACCCGGCGGCCAGCTCGTGCGCCTTGCCGAGAAAATCGACCTGCTGCGCCAGCGGCCAGCGATCGTTGCCCGCCAGCAGATTGACAAAGCGCGGGTTGAGGCCGCTGGCCTCGGCGAAGCGGATCCGCAGGCGCGCCAGATGCTGCTCCGGCGTTTCATGCTGAGCGGGGAGCACCCCGCCGCCGCTGAAGAGAATGGCGATATACTCCAGCCCCGACGCCTGCAGGCGGTCGGCGAGCTGCCGCCGCTCCTCCGCCGTTAACGGGACGCGGGCTTCGATACCGCAGCAGCCGACGCGCTGCAGTTCATCCAGCGTTTGCGGCCAGGGGGTCGTCACTCCCCAGAGGGTGCGAAAGCATTTCAGCTCCATGGCGGCTTCCTCAGGCGTACTTCACGCCGGGCAGGACGCAGAGCATCTCGTACAGCAGGTTGGCCGCCAGCTGGGAGGTATTACCGCTCACGTCATAGGGGGGCGAGACTTCAACCAGATCGGCGCCAATCAGGTTCAGGCCGCGGCAGCCGCGGACGATCTCCAGCGCCTGAATGGAGGTCAGGCCGCCGACTTCCGGCGTCCCGGTTCCCGGGGCCCAGATAGGATCGAGGCTGTCGATATCAAAGCTGAGATACACCGGCCCGTCGCCCATCTGCTGGCGGACTTTGGCCATCAGCGGTGCCAGCGAGGTATGCCAGCACTGCTCCGCCTGCACCAGGCGAAAGCCCTGGTCGACGCCCCACTGGAAGTCCCCGGCGGCATAGCCCTGGGCGCGCTGGCCAATCTGCACCACCCGCTTGAGGTCGAGCAATCCCTCCTCAACGGCGCGGCGGAAGGTGGTGCCGTGGGCGATTTTCTCACCGAACATCTCATCATTGGTGTCGGTATGGGCGTCGACGTGGATGAGCCCCACCGGCCCATGTTTTTTGGTCAGCGCCCGCAGGATGGGCAGGGTAATGGTGTGGTCCCCGCCGAGGGTGAGGGGGATCAGCGGATAACTATTCAAACCGGTGTAGTAATCTTCAATAATTTGCACCGATTTGAGCAAACTGTAGGTATTGATCGGCACATCGCCGATGTCGGCTACCGACAGCGAGTCGAACGGCGCGGCGCCGGTCGCCATATTGTACGGACGGATCATCACCGATTCGGCGCGAATATAGCGCGGTCCGTAGCGCGTGCCTGAGCGCTGCGAGGTGCCGATATCCAGCGGAATGCCGACAAATGCCGCATCAAGTCCCTGTAAATCTTCGATAAACGGCAGGCGCATCATCGTGGCGCGGCCGGCGAAGCGTGGCATCTCATTGCCACCCTGCGGTTGGTGAAAGAGGTTATCCATGTCTGCTCCTGAATCTGACGGATGAAACGTAACAGGAGAGATAGTGCGCAACCCGCGCTGGACTTTACATCGTCTGGCGTAAATACTCAGTTCATTTATTGGTGAACTAAATACGATGCATCACGACGCCAGCCTCAATATTCGTCAGCTGCAGGTTTTCGAGGCGGTGGCCCGCCTGGAGAGCTACAGCCGGGCCCAGCAGGAGCTGGGCATTTCGGTCTCCGCCATCAGCAATGCGATGTCGCAACTGGAGGGGCAGCTCGGCTTCACCCTCTGTCAGCGCGGGCGCGGCGGCTTTTCCTTAACGGAAAAAGGACAGCAGTTTTTACAGCAGGCGATCCGCGTGCTGAGCGAACTCAATGAGCTGGAGCGGCAGTCGGCCCTGCTCAAAGGGGAGCACAGCGGCACCCTGTGCATTTCGACGCTCGACTCCATCGAGACCGAAACGGCGCTCTCGCTGCCGGTGGTCTTGCGCAGCTTCAGCGACAAATTTCCCCATGTGCATATCAAACTGATTATTCGCACCCCGGCGGAGCAACTGAACGGGGTGCTGAACAACCATATCGACCTGGCCATCGGCAGCTACAACTCGCAGGTGCATAACATCATCAGCGAGCCGCTGTATCGCGAGCAGCACTGGCTCTATTGCAGCGATCTGCACCCGATGTTCTTCAGCCGCCAGCTCGATAAAGAGCAGATCAGCCAGTGTCCGCTGGTGACCCGCAGCTACTGGAACACCAGCGATCTCCGCCGTCGGGGCTTCAGCAAAGGCAGCGCCACCGTTGAGACCGTCGACGCCCAGCTGCTGCTGATTCTTTCGGGGAAATATATTGGCTATCTGCCGGAGCATTACGCCTGGCCGTGGATCAAAGAGAACCGCCTGCGGGTGCTGTTGCCCAACGAGTTTGGCTTTCAGTCGCCGTTCTCGGCCATCTGTAAGCGCGGGCGCAGTAATGAACCCTATCTGAAAGCGTTCCGCGATCTGCTGAAGAAAAACACGGTGGCGCGGCCGAAGTGGAATTATTAAGCGGGGCGGGCGCATCCCTCCGCCGTGGTGGCGGGTTCGCGCTCAGCGCGCGGTCCGGCGCGGGTGTTTTCCTGTTCAAAAAACGAACGGCGGCCGGTAGCCCGCTTGTGCTGGGGCTGCCGGGCAACTGCCTCCAGGTTATCCACAGGGTTAGGGGCCACTGATGTGGACAGGTCGCCGGGCGGTGGGCGGGTTAGCGATTCGCTTTGATGGTTTTTTCCGCGATCGAGAGGGTGGAGAGTTTATGCAGGCAGATCAGCGCCAGACAAACCCCGCAGGCGAACAGATAACTTGCCATACAGAATTTTTGCAGACGGGATAAATGATTAATCCGCTCAATCACCGCCGGGCTGGCGAGGCCTTCATACAGGAAAGGCAGAGCCGTTAACAAGCCGCCAATAAAATAGAGCGCCAGACTGATGACTTCGACGCATTTGCGATAGAGCCAGAAGCGATAGCCCCGCTTTTTCCATTTGAATATCCGCTTTTCATTATTGACGGAAATTAAATGCTGGCACTTGCTGTAATTATCAATATCGCTGACCGGATTTTTGCATTTCAACAGTATTTTTCGTTGTTCCATGGTCAGGTTTTTATCTTTGGTCAGCGCGGCGATACCATATTCGTACGCGATCCGTTGCAGATCGGGGTCGTCGCTGTTTTTATGCAGCGCAGCGGCGAACTCACTGATGTTTTTGCGCGAGGTGAATATTTTATCTTTAGGGAATACCCAGCCAGAACGCACGGCAAAAATTTGAATAATCAGCGGGATAATAGCGATAGCATATTTTAAGATCTCAGTCGGAATAATATTCATCTCCGTATTTTCCTTATCCATGATAAAGGCGGGCTGAAATATACCTTAGCCATCATGATGGAGGGGTGTCAAATATCACGAGGCACGCCGGTATATTTTCCATGGCGAAAGGTGAGCGTCTGGTGAAAGAGGGGAGAGGGCGGTCGTGTCGACGAATGAACCAGAGAATACTCCGCCGGCCTGGCCGGCGGAGGGGGCGGCGTTTATATCGGTCTCGCCGTCAGGGTCATCATATCGCCGATCGCCCGCTGGCGGTCAAAATGGCGATCGCGGTGGATCTCGCTCTCGCCCACCTGCAGCGAGGCGGCCCAGATCTGCTGACAGCGCGGTCGGCGGCGGGCGTCAAAGTGCGCCAGCGCGGCTGCGACGCTGTCGGTCTGCTGCAGCGCTTCGCGCAGCACGATGGCATCCTCAATCGCCATGCCCGCCCCCTGACCGAGATGCGGGGTGGTAGCGTGAACCGCGTCGCCCACCAGTACGACACGTCCCTGATACCAGGGATCGTCGACGAACAGCTCCTCCAGCGGCTTATAGACGACCTCGTCGTTGTTAACGATATGCTCGCGCAGGCTCCCCAGTAACCCCGCGCCGGGCGGCAGACGGCGGCGCATCTCCGCCGCCAGCTGGTCGCGGGCGTAGCGGGGGTTATCCGCTTCGTGGGAGGTGATAAACAGATACATCAGATCTTCCCCCAGCGGCACCAGCCCGCAGTTGCAGCTCTCGCCCATAAAGCACATCAGATGGTCCACCTCCGGCGGACGCGGAAAGTTGTAGCGCCAAACGCCCTGACCGGTAAAGCGGGGACGATAGCGCTCGCCATACAGCATGCCGCGCACCCGGGAGTAGATCCCGTCGGCGCCTACCAGCAGATCGTAGCGCCCCTGGCCGCCGCGGCTGAAGCTCACCTCCACGGCATCGTCAACCTGACGAAAGGCGTCAATACTCTCGCCAGTGGTCAGTCGGACCCCCAACTCCCGGGCGGTGGAACAGAGGACGTTGTGCAGAGCCAGGCGGGAGATGCCGACGTTGGCCGGGAACTGTTCACCCGCCAGCCGCTGGCCGGGAAAGCTGGCCAGCTGGTGGCCGCTCAGGGTGTGCACTGAGACGCTGTCAAACGGCCAGGCGGCGTCCAGATAGCGTTCCAGCACCCCAAGCCGCTGCATTTCCCGCACGACATTGTTCTGCTGAATGATACCGACGCCGTAGACCCGCCACTGCGGCTGGATCTCCACCACGTCGACGGCGACGCCGGCCTGGCGGAGGGCGATGGCGGTGCACAGACCGCCGATGCCGCCGCCAACGATTAATACGTTATTGATGTTCATCGTAGCTGTTTTCTCCAGGGTACAGAGTAGAGGACGTTAACCAGGCCAGCGGCGCGCTGACTAATCGCGATAAAGAATGATCGCTATCGCAAAAAACGATATCGCCGTGGAAATTGAAAACAAAAAGTTGCAGAAAAGTTAAATTAAGCCACAGGATAAGCACGCCATTTCTCGCCGGGGGACCCATGCGTTACCAACATCTTGATCTGAACTTACTGGTGGCACTGGATGTGTTACTCGATGAACAGAACATCACCCGCGCCGCGGGCCGGTTGCATATGACCCAGTCTGCCACCAGCGGGGTGCTCAACCGGCTACGCACCTACTTTGAGGACGATCTGCTCACCCAGGTGGGCAGAAAGATGCGGCCCACGCCGCTGGCGGAAGAGCTGCGGGAGCCGGTCCGCGACGTGCTGATGAAAATTCAGACCTCCATTGCCCGCCGGCCGGTGGATGAGCCGGCAACCAGCAAGCGCCATTTCCGCATTATGGCCTCGGATTACGTTATCAACGTGATGCTGAAGGATGCGCTGCAGGCGGTACACCTGCAGGCGCCGAATATGACCTTTGAGTTTTTCTCGCCGGACGCCCAGTCCACCGGCATGCTCAACCGCGGCGAGCTGGATATCATCGTGGCGCCGGAGCGTTTTATGGCCGCCGACCATCCCGCCGAAGCGCTGTTTGACGAAGAGTTTGTCTGCCTGGCCTGGGCGGACAATCCCCACACCGGCGAGGCGCTGACCCTTGAAGCCTGGCAACAGCTGGGGCACGTGTCGGTGGTCTTTGGCCGCGAGCGGCAGCCGGGGCTGGAGGGCAATCTGTTTGCCGAGTCGGGGCTGAGCCGCCGTATCGAGGTGGTGACCCACAGCTACCACTGTGTTCCGCAGCTGCTGATCGGCACCTCGCGGATCGCCACGCTGCACCGGCGGCTGGCGGAGCAGTACGCGGCGATGCTGCCGCTGCGTCTTTTCCCGGTCCCGGTGACGCTGCCGGTCATGCGCGAATTTATTGGCTGGCACCGCTCGCTGGATAACGATCCTATCTTCGGCTGGCTGAAAGCGAAAATCGTCGCCAGCGCACGCTAACCCACTGGTATTGCTCCCGTCGATACCTGACATCCTGAGACATGATTGGTCGCCCGCAGGTGCTTTATGTGACAGTGCCTGCGCTACAGCGATTGCGACTGAATGTTGAAGGATGACCCTATGTTTCGCTATTTCCCTAAAAACTATGTCTGGAACCTGTCGGTGGATCTCTCCATCGAGATGGGCGCCCGCATCGGTGAGATCGAAGAGATGTGCGCGCCGCTATTGGCCGCGTCCGAGCATCCCGACGCCGAAGGCACCCGCGTGTTCCGGGAAACCTGGTCCCGCATGGCCGATAAATTATGCGCGCTGGCCGGCGAAGATGAGGCGCGTGGACGGCGGCTGTCGGCAGGAGAGAAATATCTTCGGGCGGCCAACTATTACCTGACCTGCGAGCGCCTGCAGGCGCATGGCGCGCCGGACCGCGATGCGCTGTACTGCCGCTTTCTCGATGTCTTTGCCGCCGGGCTGCACCATACCCATGCCAACTGTCAGCGGGTGACTATCCCCTACGAGGGCAAAACCCTGTCGGCGCTTTACGTCCGCGCCGAAGGGGCGACCGGCCGCGCGCCGCTGCTGGTGCAGGTCAACGGTCTCGACTCCACTAAAGAGATGAAATATCTGGTGGGGCTGCCGCAGTGGCTGGCGCGGCGCGGGGTCTCCTCGCTGGTGGTCGACCAGCCGGGAACCGGCGAAGCGCTGCGTCTTCACGGCATGCAGGCCCGCTATGACAGCGAGCACTGGGCCAGCCGGATCGTTGACTGGCTGGAACAGCACCCGGAGGTGGATGCCGGGCGTATCGGCATGGAAGGGGTCTCGCTGGGCGGCTATTACTGCCCGCGGGCGGTGGCGTTTGAGCCGCGCTTCGCCTGCGGCGTGGTGTGGGGCGCCAATCACGACTGGCGGGAGGTACAGCAGCGCCGCCGCGAACGCGAAGGCGATTTTCCGGTACCGCACTACTGGCAGCATGTGCGCTGGGTGTGGGGGGGCGAGGATATCGACGCTTTTATGCGCATCGCGGAGAACGTCCATCTCGACGGCATTCTCGACCGCATACGGGTGCCTTTCCTCGTCACCCATGGTGAAAAGGACTCGCAGATCCCGGTGAAATGGGCGCAGCGCACCTACGACCAGCTGGTGAACAGCCCGCGCCGCGAGCTGAAAATTTTTACTGACCGCGAGGGCGGTGTGCAGCACTCCAGCTTCGACAACTCGATTAACGCCGGGCACTACATCGCTGACTGGGTGGCGGAAGCCCTCGGCGGCCGGGTGGCCTGAACACGCATAAGGAACAACCGCGATGAATATTCTTGGTCCGGATTATCTGGTATTTGGCGTCGATGACCTGGCGGGCTGCCGACAGTTTCTTCTCGACTACGGTTTACGCGAGCAGGAGAACGGTTTCTTTAGCGCGCTGGATGGCACCGGGGTGCTGCTGCGGGAGCGTGACGATCCGTCGCTACCCGCGGCGCTGCCCAGCGGCAGCCAGCTGCGGGAAACCGTCTATGGCGTGGCGGATAGCGCCACCCTTGAGGCGATCGCCGAGACGCTGCGCCGCGATCGCGAGGTGAAGCTCGGCGCCGACGGCGTGCTGCGCTGCGTCGATGATGCCGGCTTTGCCCTCGGGTTTCGCGTCAGCCAGCGCCAGCCGCTGCAGCGGGAAGGGGAGAAAATCAACGCCCCGGGGGATCGCGCCGGGCGGCCGGTCAACCAGACCGGGGCCAGCGCTGACATGGCGGCAGAGCCGCGCTCGCTCTCCCATGTGGTCTATTTTGTGCCGGACGCCGCGCGCGCGGAAGCCTTCTATCAACGGCTGGGCTTTGTCTGTACCGATCGCTTCACCCACGTCGGCCCCTTCCTGCGGCCCGCCGGCACCCAGGATCACCATACCCTGTTTCTGATCCAGGCCCCGCCGTTTATGACCGGTATTGAACACTTTACCTTTCATCTCGGCGGCCCCACCGAACTGATGATGGCCGGCAGCCGCTTTCAGCAGAAGGGGTATCAGACCTTCTGGGGGCCGGGGCGCCATCAGCTGGGATCGAACTGGTTCTGGTACTTCAACAGCCCGCTCGGGTGTCACATCGAATACGACGCCGATATGGATCAGCACGATGACCACTGGCAGCCGCGCGAAGCGCTGCCGGGAGCCGATAACTCGCAATATTTCCTGCTGGGGTATCGCGAGAAGTGGGCCCCCGGTCCGGATAACGCCCGCTGATGGTTCGCCTGTGCCGTGCCGACAGCCTGGCCGAGGGCCAGGCGCGGGGATTTGACCCTACGGGCAGCGGGCAGGCGACGGTGATTGCCTGCCGCTATCAGGGAATGCTCTATCTGTGGCGTAACCGCTGTCCGCATCTGGATACCCCGATGAACTGGCGGCAGGACGCTTTTTTCAACGCCCGGGGCGACCGGCTGGTCTGCTTCGCCCACGGGGCGATTTTTATGCCGGACAGCGGCCTCTGCGTGCAGGGCGCCTGCGTAGGCCAACGTCTGAGTCCGCTGGCTGGTGAGGTGGACGCCGACGGCTGGCTCTGTCTGCTGGAGGAGGCAGGTCATGAAACTGGCAACACGAGATAACGGTGAACGCGACGGCTGCCTGGTGGTGGTCTCGGGCGATTTGACGCTGATGGCCGATGCGGCGGATATCGCTCCGACACTTCAGCAGGCGCTGGAGCAGGCCGCGCGGGTCTGGCCTGCGCTGCAGGCGCGCTATCAGGCGCTCAATGCGCGCCGCTACCCGGCGGCGCAGCCCTATGATCCCCGGCGCCTGCTGGCGCCGCTGCCCCGCGCCTGGCAGTGGCTGGACGGTTCGGCCTTCCTCAGCCATGGCGAGCGCATGCAGCGGGCCTTTCATCTGCCGCCGATTGCCGGCGCCGACCAGACGCCGCTGATGTATCAGGGCAGCGGGGACGACTTTCTTGCCCCCCACGCCGGGATAGTCTGCCGCCGGGTCGAGGACGGTCTCGACTTTGAGGGCGAGTTCGCGGTGGTGGTGGACGAGGTACCCCAGGGGTGCTCGCCGCAGCAGGCGCTGAGCTGTATCCGCCTGATCGTCTTGCTCAACGATATCAGTCTGCGGGCGCTGGCGCCGCGCGAGATGCAGACCGGGTTTGGTTTTATTCACGCCAAACCCGCCTCGGCCTTTGCGCCGGTGGCCCTTACCCCGGATGAACTGGGCGAGGCCTGGCAGCACGGGCGGGCGGCGCTGACGCTGCAGGTGACCCGCAATGGCGAGCCGTTTGGCTGCCAGTCGGGCAGCGAGATGCATTTCCATTTTGGCGAACTGATTGCCCATGCGGCGCAGACCCGCCGCCTGCGCGCCGGGACGGTGGTGGGTTCCGGTACGGTGTCCGGGCCGGACGCCAGCCGCGGCGCCAGCTGTATCGCCGAGGTGCGGGCCATAGAGATGCTGGCCTTCGGCGAGCCGCGCACGCCGTTTTTGTCCCCGGGGGAGCGGGTGACGATGGAAGCCCACGCCCCCGATGGCCGGCCGCTGTTTGGCGTGCTGGATCAACATGTTGTGATGTTAACGGAGTAAACCATGATCAATCTTTTACAGGGGCGTCGGCTGATCGACCTCTCCGTCACCCTGGATAACAATCCCTGGACCGACCCGCCGCCGCTGCTGCCGAACATTGAGTATCAGGATCATCAGCAGGGATGGCCGGAAATGGCGGCGATGTTTCCGGGACTGGAAAAAACGCAGATGCCGGGAGAGGAGGCCTGGGCCTCGGAGCGCCTGACCGTGACGCCGCACAATGGCACCCATATGGATGCTCCCTGGCACTACAGCTCAACCACCAACGGCGGCGAACCGGCGTTTGGCATCGATGAGCTGCCGCTGGAGTGGTGCCTGCGCCCCGGCGTCCGGCTGGATTTTCGCCATGTCGCCGACGGGGCGATCCTGCAGCCGGAGGATCTGCAGCGCGAGCTGGCGCGGATCGATTATCGCCTGTCGCCGCTGGATATCGTGTTAATCAATACCGCCGCCGGCGCCCGCTACGGCCAGCCGGATTATCTGCAGCGCGGCTGCGGCATTGGCCGGGCGGCAACGCTGTGGCTGCTGGAGCAGGGGGTACGGGTGGTCGGCACCGACGCCTGGAGCTGGGATGCGCCCTTCCACTTTACCCGCGAACGCTTTCAGGCCAGCGGCGACGCCGGGCTGATCTGGGAAGGACATAAAGCCGGCAGGGAGATCGCCTATGGGCAAATGGAGAAGTTGAGCAATCTGGAGCAGCTTCCCGACCACGGCTTCTGGGTGAGCTGTTTTCCCTACAAGATCCGCCGCGGCTCGGCCGGTTTTATCCGCGCGGTGGCGATTGTCGACGCCTGAGGGAGTCGATGGTTATGTTAATTTAATGTGAATGCATTGTATTAATTGTGATAGCAATCGCAGTCCATGCCACCTGCATCCGGTAGGGTAGAACGGTATGTGTGCTGAGTTCGCTGCGGCGTGTTCAGCCAGGATACCGGGGCGACAGAGCGCCTTTCTTTATCGATAAAAAATAGAACTGTAATTCATATTCTAAATAAAAAGCAGTGACGGAGAGCGGAAGATGGTGATGCACAAGGTTTCAGCAACCCCGCGCGAGGCGGGGGCCGTACAGGCGATTTTACTGATGTTGGCGGCCCTGTTGCCGATCATGGGGACCTTGACCATGCTGCCGGTGATGCCGCTCCTGTTCGGCCATTTTGCCGCGCAGCCGCACGCCCAGCTGCTGGTGCCGATGATCATCACCATACCGGCGGTGAGCATGGCGCTGCTGGCTCCGCTGGCGGGGCGGGTGGGCGATCGCCTGAGCCGTCGTCGCCTGCTGATTGCCGCCACCGCTCTGTACGCGGGGTTTGGCCTGCTGCCGGTGATGCTCGACGATCTGTATGCCATTCTGCTGGCGCGACTGATGATGGGCATCGCCGACGCCTTTATTCTTACCACCGCCAATGCGCTGATTGGCGACTACTTTGCCGGCGAGGCGCGCAGCAAATGGCTGGCGGTGCAGAGCGGCATCGGTTCGATACTGTCGACGCTGATCGTGCTGGGCGCTGGCCTGCTGGGCACCCTGGGCTGGTATGGCCCGATCTACCTGTATGCGCTGGCGATCCCGGTCTTTATCGGCCTGTGCCTGTTCACCGCTGAGCCGGCGATCCGCCGTCGCGCGGACAGCGTCGCTGACGAGGAGCCTGTCGCTTTTCCACGGCGCAAAATGGCGACGATCGGCCTGATTACCCTCGCCAGCGCGATCCTCTACTTTCTCGAGCCGCTGCAGATAAGCCAGGTGTTCAGTCAGCTCGGGCTGACCTCCAGCAGCCAGATCGGCATCGCCACCGCCGTTGCGGGCATTGGCGTGCCGCTGGGCGCCTGGCTGTATGGCCGCAGCGCCAGGCAGCGTGTCGACAGGCAGATTTTCCTTTTTTACGCCATTTTTGGCCTCGGTCTGCTGTTTATCGCCGTGGCCCGCAATCCGCTGGCCGGCGTGGCGGCAGCGTTCGTCGCGCAGGTTGGTAACGGAATGCTGATCCCTCTGATGCTGGCCTGGATGTTGGAAGCCCTGCCGGCGCCGCACCGGGCGACGGGGATCGGCATCTGGCACACCTTCTTTTTCCTCGGCATGTTCATCAGCCCGGTTCTGATGACCTTGCTGAACGGCATGACCGGCAGCATGCAGGACAGCCTGCTGCTGTTTGCGCTGCTGACGCTGGCTATCGCCGGCGCGACGGGTATCGCCAGCGCCCGGATGGGGGGCCGCCGCGCGCTGGCTCGTTAATTTCACCTGACGACATGATTACCACACGCCCGCCGGTCTCCCGGCGGGAAGGGGAGGCCATTATTTAGAAAAAGCGTACACCTTATTTAGCGTTAACTTTCAGCCTAATTAATCCCTGTAAATAAACGTATTGTGACTAATTTATTTTTCACGATATGGCGCATCTTACCTGCAAAAAATAAAAATGAGGGTTTATTATGAGTCTCTGCTGTACCGACGTAAGTAAGAAAATAGTGTTTCCACTTTCGGCGCTGACGCTGGCGATATTCTCCAGCACCGCGCTGGCCGATACCTGGACCTGTGAGCAACTGGATAAACTGAATACCCGCTCCGCGCAGGTCGTCAGCCCTCCGTCGACCTGCGAATCGCTCATCGGCGATATTGGCGGCTTTCGCAGCGCGCTGGCCGACCGCGGGTGGGGCGTCCAGTTAAGCTGGAACCCGATGGTGATGTACGATCTGAAAGGCCAGTCCGCTGACCCGCAACAATATGCCGGGCAGAATTTTACCTGGTCGCAAAATATGTCGCTGAACGTCACCTACGATTTAAGCCGAATTGGTTTTAGCAAAGACGCGCAATTTACCTTTTCTCCCCAGTGGGCGACCTCGAATTATCATGATAGCTATCCGGAACTGCATAATATTGCGGTGCTGGCGGTGAACCAGCCCTTATTAAACGGCCAGCTGGAACTGCAGTATGGTTTTTATCCGTTAATTCGTCAGTTTTACGGCATGGTGCTGGGGGGGAACTCCTCCTCCGCCGCGCTGGGGCCGACCAGCGTGATCCCGGTGCAGGTGGGGATCAGCCTCAACGCGCCGACGCCGACCTTCACCGCCATCGTCCGCGACAGCGATAAGAAGTTCTATAACAACTTTGCCGTCAGCCGCAGTATGTCGCCTGCCGGACATCTCGACGACGTGGAGCAGAACCCCTCGGGGCTGAAATGGCACGTCGATGGCGCCAACCCGATCCTGGTGAATGAGTTTGGCTTTAAGCAGGCGGCGGGCGAGTCGCAGCGATCGCTGTGGTTCCGCGCCGGGGCTATCTATAACACCTCGCACTACCAGTATTTTGACCAGCCCGGCGACAGCAGTAGTAACTATGCGTTCTACGTCGCCAACACCATGCAGCTGACCCAGCCGAAAAAAGGGCTTCCGCTGGGGCTGTATCTCGATGTGAAAGCGGACTACGCGCCGGACGATCGCAATGCTTACACCAGCGACTTTCAGGTGACCTTCTTTGACATCGGCCTGTTTCCCGGCCGCGAGCAGGATATGACCTCGCTGGGCTACACCCGCTCCTTTATCAGTAAAAAGTTCCGCGATTATGTCGGCGAGGCGGGGATGGAAGCGCCGCAGAGCATCAACGCCATCTCCCTGTCGCACGCCCTGCGCGTGACGAAAGGTATTTACTGGATCAACGGTATCACCTGGCAGGATAACCCGACGCTGGTGCCGAAGCATGAGTCGGCGGTCCTCTGGCAGTCCTCGATGTACTGGAACTTCTGACACCGATCGCCTCAGGCTTTTAACCCCGCCCGCTGGTACGCTGCCGCCGGGCGGTTTTTTTTTACGCGAATCGGCTGGCGCAGGAATAAAAAAAGAGGGCCGGCATGTTGCCGACCCTCTTTGACATCGATCCGGGCTTAGCCCCGGTGGCTGATTTTCCCGTCGGGAGTCAGCACGAAATCGAAGGTTGCCCGGATATCGTCGCTGGCGAAACCCACCGCCAGCTGCCAGGGGCCGCAGGCCAGGCGCCATTCCTGGGCTGGCACCTGCCAGCGCTGCAGCGCGTGACGCGGCAGGGCAAGGGTCAGGGCGGCTTCCTCGTGCGCCGGGACGCTGACCGCCGCAAACTCCGCCAGCGCCGACCAGGCCGTCTCCGGCCCCCGCAGGTAGAGCTGGACCACTGCTTTTCCGGCGCGGGCGGCGCGGTTTTCCAGCCGGCAGCGCAGCTGCATAGCGTCCACCTCGTCGCCTGTCAGCGCGGCGGCGCTCAGGGTGATATCGGCATACCCCAGACCGTGACCAAAGGCCCAGGCGGCGGGGCGTTCGCGGGCGTTAAACCAGCGATAGCCCACCTGCTGGCGCTCGTGGTACCAGAGGTCCCCTGCGGCGTCCGGCGTCAGGCTGCGCACCGGATAGTCGTCCAGACGCTGGGCGAAGGTCACCGGCAGGCGACCGCCAGGCTCACGATCCCCGGCCAGCACCGAGGCCAGCGCCGGGCCAAACTCCTGGCCCGGATACCAGACGACCATGACCGCCGCCGCGTCGGCGAGACACCCGGTATCCACCGGATGGGCGACGTTCAGCACCACCACCGTCCGCGGATTCGCCGCGCAGACGGCGCGGATCAGGGCGACCTGATGCGCCGGCAGCGCGGTAGCGTCCCGGTCGATACTCTCCAGACCGGCATCGGCCGTTTCGCCTATCACCAGCACCACGCTGTCGGCCGCCCGGGCATGGTCGACCGCCTGCTGCAGCAGGTCGATGGTTTGCGGGGGCTGGCAGCCGAACCAGATGCCGTGGGCGATACTGCTGCCCAGCGCCATCTCGGCCCGGAAGGTCAGGGTTTCCCCCGCCTGCAGCGGGAAGTCGAGACGGGTATGCGGGGCTTGCATCAGCTTGCCCATGATATCCCCCTCCAGCGCCTCGCCGTTAAAGGTCGCCATGCGCTCGCCGTTCAGCTGCAGGGCGATCTCCCCGGTGCCGCCGATCCAGAAGCCGTAGCGGCCGCTCACCGGCGCGGTGAACTGGCAGCTTACCGTCACGGTGGCGCGTTCGGTCAGGCGCAGCATGTCGCCGACGCCCGGCATATCGCGGAACCAGATCAGGGAGGAGGCGTCGCGCACCTCCTGATGAACCACGCCCCCGTCGGCGGTGGCGTAGGCAACGTCCAGGCCGCGCTCGCCGGCGGCGGTGCGCAGCGGCAGATGATGCAGAGGCGGGATGCGGTAATCGCTCTCCACCCCCTGGGCATAGCTTATTTCGACCCCGGCGGCGGAAAAGCGCTGGCGAATGGCCTCCAGAGGAGAGATCAGCCCCGGCATCAGCGCCACTCTGGCAAAGGTCCCGCCCTGGAAGCAGGGCGTCGTGGCGTTGGGGCCAATCACCGCCAGCCGCTGTCCCGCCTGCGCGGCGAGGGGCAGCAGCCGCTGGCGATTGTGCAGCAGGACAAACCCCGCCGCCGCCGCCTCTTCGAGGGTGTGACGCCGCTGCGCCTCGGCGGCGGCAGAGCCATCCCAGGGCAGGGGATGGCTGACCCGTTCGGCCAGCCGCGCCAGCCGGACGGCGGCATCGTCCAGCCGCCGGGCGTCGCTGTCGGTGTCCATCAGCGCGGGCAGCAGGCGCTCGCCCATATGGCGGGCCGGGCCCGGCATCTCCAGATCCAGCCCGGCGCGGAAGCTGGCCGGGCCGTTCTGGGTGCCGAACCAGTCGGACATCACCAGCCCGTCCCAGCCGAGATCGCGCTTCAGCCACTGGCTGATGGCCTGATGCTGCTCGGCGCAATAGATCCCATTCACCCGGTTATAGGCGGTCAGCATGCCCCAGACGCCGCGGCTGGCCGCCACTTCGAACGGCCAGAAATAGACTTCGCGCAGGGTGGCTTCATCGACGACCACGTTCATGGTCCGCCGATCGGTTTCCGAATCGTTGCAGACCATATGCTTGACGATGCAGCCCACCCCCTGGCGCTGGACGCCGTCGATCCACGCCGCGCCGAGCTCGGCGATATGCCGCGGGTCTTCGCCGAAAAGCTCAAACGCGCGGCCGGCAAGGGGGCTGCGCAACAGGTTCAGGTTAGGCGCCAGCAGCGCCTGCGTTCCGGTGCGCAGCGCCTCCTCGCCGGTGACGCCGCCAACCCGGCTGACCAGCTGGCGGTCCCAGCTGGCGCCAAGCGCCAGCCCGCAGGGGCTGAGCAGGGCAATATCCCGCTCGTCAACCCGGCCGCCGGTGATCCCCATCGGGCCGTCGGAAAGGGTGACTGAACCCAGCGTGGAGTGGGGGATAGGGTGGGTGGACCACATCCCCATCCCGGCGGTGAGCCGCGCTTTTTCGGCAACGCTAAGCGACAGACTGAGCGCAGGCATCGGCATGTCTCCGTAAGGGGGCAGCGGGGGCGAAGGCCAGCGCTTGTTCGGCTACGGTGGCCAGCGCGCGCTGGACCGCGTCGTCGGTGCAGCGGCCCTCGCTGTCGAACAGCGACACGCCGGCGGAGTTGAGGGTCACCCCCAGCGGAGTCGGCCAGCCGCGCAGGGCGTGAACGATCCCGCGCATGGCGCCGAGGGTGGTGTTGCAACCCTGCCAGCCGGCGGCGGTGACGATGCAGCCCACCGCCCGGCCATCAAGATAGACCCGGCTGTCGCCGCGCAAATCTTCCAGCAGGTCGATGGCGTTCTTCACCAGACCAGACACCCCGCCGTGGTAGCCCGGCGAGGCCAGCAGAATGCCGTCGGCCTGGCGCACGGCGTCGACAAACGCCGTTTCCTGCGGCGTGCGGGTGGTGACTTCCGGGTTAAACGGCGGCAGGGCCGCCAGTTCAGCGCCGCCGAACAGCTGGGTCTGCGCGCCGAGCGTGCGGGCGTGGGCCAGCGCGGCGGCGAGGGCGCGCTCGGTGCTGGAGCCCGGGCGGGTGGTGCCGCCGATGCCGATCAGCAGCGGCGGGCGTGAGAAAGCAGGTTTATTCATAGCAGGATCTCCCGGTCGGATTAGCGAAAGCGCGGCAGGATCTGGTCCGCAAACAACGAGATCGACTGCTGGCTCAGGCGCAGGCGTTCCTCGGTCAGCGGGCCGTTGGTGAAGCCGAGCAGCACGTTGCCGATGCCCAGCTGCTGATGGCGTTCCAGCTCCTCGGCGACGGTCTCCGGGCTGCCGTACAGGCACCAGGTTTTGATCCACTCTTCGCTGAAACAGTCCGGATGGCGGTGCAGCGTAACGCCGCTGAACTCTTCCGCCCGCTTGTTGTACTCATATTCCCGGTCGATGGCCTGCTGGTACCAGCCCATGATCTGCAGCATCTCTTCGCGGGCCTGCTCGTCGGTGGGGGCGATATGGACGCACTGCCAGGTGTGGGTGGTCCACGAGAGGCAGTGGTTCACCACCTCGTCGCTATGGCCGGCGTTGAGCAGGGCATCGCGGTAGCGGGTGAAATAGTGGGTCAGCTGGCCAAACGGATCGTTGCTGGCCGGGATCGGCGGAGTAAACGCGGGAATAAAGGCCGGCCAGCCGTTATCGGCGGCGCGCTGCATGCTGGTTTCACGCAGCGCCACCGGCATAATGCGGTTGAACGGTTTTTGCCAGGGGGCAGGAACGATGCGCTGGACTACCGCGCCCTTATAGTGACCGGTTTCGAAAATGATCGGGTCGTCTTCAATATTTTTCTCCCACAGCCGCTGGACCAGATCGAGGTTCTCCTGCAGCAGGCTGGAGGCGTCCTTGTAGTTCACGCCAAAGCCGATCATCTCTTCCGGCGTGGTGCCGCTGCCGATGCCCACCAGCAGGCGGCCTTCGGTGAGTTGATCCAGCAGGTTAACGCGCTCGGCGAAGCGCACCGGGTGGTGCAGCGGGACGGTGGTCACCGACATGCCGAAGTGGATCTTTTTCAGCTGGCCGGCCAGGTAAGCGGCGAAGACAAACGGATCGCTGGACATCGGCGCATAGCCGGTGAAGTGATGGTCTGGCATAAAGACCGCATCGAAGCCGCGATCTTCGGCCTGGCGCGCATGATCGATCAGCGACTGCATGACAAAACGATCCTGCTCGGGGGCGGTGGAACGGCCGACGAGGAAAACAGAGAAACGCATAGCAACTCCTGGGTTGTGTGGTGGTTGTTATTATTAAATAGAACTAGAATTATGATTCTAGTTGTTTATCAAAGAATGAAAATGACCGCCATCACACTTTTGCCACATCGCCGACGGGGGAGTCGGGTGGGCAATTTGCAGCGTGGTCGCTAACTGCAATACACTGCGGGGGTTTTCTATGGATAAAGAGGTGAGAACTGCGATGACCGATCTTCCCGCGATGCGCCAGCCGAAACAGGACCGGAGCCGGGTGGCGCTGGAGCGGCTGATGGCCGCCAGCCGTGAAATCCTGCATGAAGGCACCTTTGAGCTGCTGACCATTGCTGAAATCAGTAAACGCTCGGGCGTTTCTGTCGGCTCGATCTATGCCCGCTTCGGCGGCAAAGAAGATCTGTTTATCGCCGTCATGATGGAGGTGATGCAGGAGCTGGACGCCGAATGGCAGCAGCTGATCCAGCAGCTGCACGCGCGCAATCTGCCGCTGCGCCAGCGGCTTCCGGCGCTGATGGATGTCCAGGCGGAGTATCTGCGTCGCCATGCCGGGATCCTGCGGCCGTTTATGGCGCGGGCGGATGATGAGCGCGTGGCGGGGATTGGTAAAGCCGCTTACCAGAAAAATGAGCAGACCTTTATCGACCAGCTGCTCGACGCCGCGGCGGAGATCCGCCACCCGGAGCCAGAGCAGGCCGCCCGCTTCTGCTTTACGGTTTCGTATGCCGCGCTGGCGCGCTTCCTCGGCCTGGGGTCAGCGGCAGAAGCCGCCGGCGAGGGCGACTGGGAACAGCTCAAACGCCATCTGGGCATGATGTGTCTGAGCTATCTGGTTACCCCCGTCGAGGCCGGCTAAGCCGCGGGATTTTACTTCGCTAACTGCCAGGCGCTGGCCTGCTTGTGCTGACGCAGGCGCTGGCTATGGCGGGAGAAGGTATAAAGAAATATCGCGGCGGCCAGCACCAGCGCTGCGATGCCGAGCGTCAGGAAGGCGCTCAGCACATCGTTCCCGGCCCGCAGGCGGATCGCGCCGACGATAATCGGGCTGACGAACATGCCCGCGAAGAAGGCCCCGGACCAGGCGCCCATCGCCCGGCCGCAGTAGGCGGGCGGAATCAACGATCCTACCCAGTAAATCATCGCATTAATCGCCATGCCGGCACCCAGCTGCTGGATGGCGGAGCCGATCCCCATGGCGATCAGCGTCCGCGATTCGCCCACCACCAGCATTCCGATCCCCATCAGGCAGAGCATGATGGCGAGCACGCGCTCCGGCGTATAGCGGCGGGAGACCAGACCGAACAGCAGCGAACCGACCGGCACGGCGAGGCTGACCAGCGACATAATCAGGCCGATACGCTGCGGGCTGGCGGTTTGCAGGGTATGAAAGGCGTTGGCGCCGTTGATGGTGTACACGTAATAAATGATGGCGCAGACAAAGGTGAGCACGCTGAGGGCGATCACTCGCGGCCACGGAAACGGATTATGCTGCGCCGCCTGGGCGGCGTGCTGCGGACGGGCCGCCTGAGCGGGTTCGAACATCCAGAAGTACATCGCCAGAAACAGCAGGATGGCGACAAAGTAGATCATAAAGGCGCCGTTCCAGCGCAGGGCGGTCAGATAGCCGGAGCTGGCCAGCACCAGCACCGCCAGCGCCGGGCCAATCACCCCCTGCACCGTCAGCCAGAAGCGGCGCTGTTTGTCGTCAAAGTAATCGATCAGCATGGTGTTGGCGATGGTCAATACCACCGCCTCCGCCAGCCCGACGCCGAGGCGGCTGCAAAAGATGCCGGTCAGGGAGGTGATGTACAGCGGCATTGTGCCGCAGATGCCATACAGCAGCGTGGCGCTGAGCAGCAGTTTGCGGCGGCCAAATTTATCCGCCAGCCAGCCGGTGCAGGGCCCGGCGATGGCGATCACCAGACCGGGCGCGGTGAGCATCAGCGGCACCAGGGTTTCGACATAAGGCACGCCGGCGAAGTGCTGGATCAGCGTCGGGACCGCCGGCGCCAGGGAAACGATCGCCAGGATGGGCAGAAAGGCGGTCAGGGCGATGATGATGCCCTGGATCGCGCCGGCTTGCGGCGCGTGGGGCGGATTCAGACTATGGCTCACGACGTTCTCCTTTTATCGCGCGGGTCGCCTGTCGTTGGCGGCGGCGCGGTTTTTTAGTATGCAGGTCAGGGATACAGGTGGCGGCGGGAATAGCCGCGGATTTAAGAGTAGGAGCAGGAACGGCGCGGGGAAAAATTGTGATTACGTATGTGATCCATCACAAACAAAAATACCATTGATTTTATGTGGTTTTTGCGGCAATAAAAAGGCGACCGGTGTCGCCTTTCGCGGGGAGCGGGGCCGCTTGTGGCCCGGTGAGCCAGAGGCGCTACAGCAGCCGCGTCACGATATCGTCAGCGGCGAGGATCGCCAGCGCGACGCTGGTCAGCGTCGGGTTGCAGGCGGTTGAGGTGGGGATCGCGCCGTTGCCGCCGACGTACAGATTGTGAAAACCCCAGACCCGCGAGCGGCGGTCGGCCACGCTGTTGCCGTCGTTCGCTTCTCCCAGGCGACAGGTTCCCTGGTAATGCAGCGAGGTGCCCGCCGGCAGGATCATGGCCTCCCCGCCGGGCGCCACGCGGCCCAGCGCGGCGCCGACGCGTTCAGTCACTGCCACCGCCTGCTGTAAACGGCGGCGATCGCCGTCGGTTAACTGATAGTTCAGCTGCATTTTCGGCAGCCCTACGGCGTCGGTGTCATCACTGAAGACGATCCGATCCTCTTCGCGCAGCTCCTTGGCGAGGAACAGCCCCAGGCCCACCACCGGCTTCGCCGGGGTACCCGACGGCTGGGCAAAGGCGATCGGCGAAGTATCCATCTGCATCAGCTGACCGTGGAACGGAAAATCGGGCTCATGGAATGGCAGCCAGGTGACGCCGGAGACATTGTCCCGTCCGTCGCGCACCGGGGAGGTCGGCGCGACGGCGGCCGGCGGGGCGTCCACTTCAATCAGGGCGATCACCTGCGGCTGATCGTTGAGCCAGCGCCCCAGCGCCCGCGGACGGATGCCCGAGGCGTACAGCAGCTGCGGCGTACGCAGCGCATCGGCGGCGACCACTACCGCTTTGGCCATCACCACATACTGCTCGCCGGTACGCAGATCGCGCAGCTCCGCCCCGCGGGCGACGCCGTCCTCGCTGAGGATCCGCGTGCAAAGGGTGGCGGTGCGGATCTCCACCCCGCGCTGGCGGCGGGTCTCTTCCTCCGCCAGCTCGCCGAGCACCGCGTCGACGCCGGACCAGCGCGGCTTGCCCTCCGGCGTCGCGGCGCAGGCCAGCGGCATAGGCTGCGCCAACCGCGCCGGCGGACGGTCGCTGGCGAAGTGCTGATTAAGGGCATCGACGATTTGCCGGCCGATGGCGGTGGCCGGAAATCCTTCGCGGGTCACCTGAAGATAATGCTCTGCCGACTCCCAGGCGTCGGCCATCTCCCGGGGATCGAGAAAGGGAATGACTTCGCTGCCGCCCGGTCGCGGACAGGCGCAGGTCCAGTGGACGCCCATGCCGCCGAGGTTAGTGGAGAGCGCGGCGGCTGGCATGCCGCTGTGGGGCGCCGTCGGGTCGAGAAGATGGGTGCCGGGCCGCGCCTGCAGGGCGTCTGCCGGCAGGTTTTCCGGCAGGGCGGCCAGCGGAAACGCCCGGGCGCGGTCGTAGGCCGTTTCCCGCTGCGCTGGCGCCAGGTTGCGGATATTAACCCCGGTGGCGGGCGTCAGCGCTTCGCCGGCTTCCACCACCAGGATCCGCGCGGCGCGGCGGTCGGCAATCCGCCGCGCGAAGGCGGCGCCTACCGGGCCGCTGCCAATAATCAGTACATCGATGTTCTCATCCATATCAGTCCTTGCCTTTGTTGTTCTCCGGGCGCATGCCCGTTGCAGGTGTACAGAAAATAGGTACTACAGCTTTGTGCGTCCTGATAAATGGTTCCTCATGATAGCAGCCATTGCCGGACGCGATAGGTCATGGCTTCCCTGGCGGGGGAAGCACCGAGACGGGCAGCAGGCGGCTGAGGGCGGCAATCGCCAGCAGGATCAGGGCGCCAAGGGTCAGCAGGGTGATAAATGCCCCGCGCCAGGCGTCCGGCGCGGAGGCGCTTTGCGCCAGATAGAAACCGCCAAGGGTCGCCATGCCGAGGGCGGCGCCGAACTGCTGGCCGGTGCGAAATAATCCCGACGCCGCGCCGGCGTGGGCCACCGGGATCGCCGCCATGGCAAAGGCCGGCAGCGGGGCGGAGATAAGCCCCATCCCACAGCCGCACAGGCCGAACCCGAGACCCAGCGCGGTCAGCGGCAGCGTCCCCGGCGCCGCGGCGATCCCGTAGCCCATCAGCAGCAGGCCGCTCATCTGCACGGCCACCCCGACCAGCGTTACGTTACGCCCAAGACGAGGCGATAGCCGGCGGCCGGCGACGGCGATGGAAAACATCGCCCCGAGGGCGAAGGGGATGTGCAGCAGGGCGGTATGGAACGGGCTGAAGCCCAGCCCGCTCTGCAGCACCAGCGCGGTGGCCAGCAGCAGCGAGGCGGTGGTCAGTTGATAGAGCAGGGTGATGATGATCCCGGCGCGAAAGAAGCGGTCGCGCAGCACCGCGGGGGGTAACAACAGCGTGCCGCCCCGGCGTTCACGGCCCAGCAGATGACGCCAGAGGAGGGCCACCGTGATGAGCGACAGCAGCGGCGGCAGCGCCATCCATAGCGGCCAGCGCAGGGCGGGGCCTTCGATCAGGGTGAGCAGCAGCGCGCCGCCGCCCACCACCGCCAGCAGGGTACCCAGCGGATCGATACCTTTGGCCTCCGGGCTGCGCACCGCCGGCAGCGCCCGCCAGGCCAGTATCACGGCGACGACGATCACCGGCACGTTGATCAAAAAGATCGGCCGCCAGCTGAGGCCGAACAGATTGCTTTCGATGATGATCCCGCCGAGCACCGGGCCGAGGATCCCGGCGGCGCCGCCGAGCAGGCCGAAAATACTCATCACCCGGAAACGTTCGTGCGGGCGATACAGAACCTGCATCAGGGAGAGGATTTGCGGGCCCATCATCGCCCCGCTGGCCCCCTGCGCAATACGCATCGCCACCAGCATCTCCGGGCTGGCGGCCAGCCCGCAGCCGGCCGACGCAGCGCCAAACGCCAGCAGTCCGCTGATAAACAGCCGCCGGTAGCCATACAGATCGCCGAGCCGACCGCCGGTGAGCAGCAGAATGGAGAAAAAGAACAGGTAGCCGGTGACCACCCATTCAATTTGCCGCGGGCTGGCGAGCAGATCCCGCTGTACCACCGGGATGGCGACATTAATGATCGAGACGTCGATGATCTCCAGCACCAGCGCTATCGAAACCACCAGCGTGGCCAGCGTGCGCTGCCGCTCGCTGGTATAGGGAGGCGCCTGAACCGCGGCCGCCGAAGCGTTATTGAGCATGATGTACCTTCAGATTTGGTTAAAAACTTGTTAAATAATGTTGACAATTTATAGCAACCAGAGATTAGAATTAGAGCACTCATTCTGGTTATGCCGCGTCAGATCCTGCTGTTGACCGCGAAGCCAGAAGGGAAGGCGTCACACTGCCGCTCCGAAACAGAATAAGAATTCTTATTCTAATTTTGTTTGTTTTGATCTGGCAAGTAGAGAAGGGGGTCGGATGTATTTGTCCGCATGTATTGAATGGCTGTTTCGTGAAGAGTATCCCGATTTCAGCGATCGGGTCCGGGCGGCGAAAGCGCAGGGATTCAGCCACGTTGAGTTTCATCTCTGGCGTGATAAACCGCTGACGGCGCTGGCGCAGGCGCTGGATGAGACCGGCGTGAGGCTATCGAGCTTCGTGGTGGAGCCCCGGCGCAGCCTGGTGGATCCGGCGGAGCATGAGCAGTTTCTGGCGGCAGTGAGCGACAGCCTGGCGGCCTCGCGCCAGCTGGGGTCGCCGCCGCTGGTGGTGGCCTCCGGCTTCAGCCGCGAAGGGGTGGCGATCGCCGAACAGCAGGCGCAGGCGATCCACATCCTGCGCCAGGCGGCGACGCTGGCGGAAGCCGCCGGGGTCACTCTGCTGCTGGAGCCGCTCAACACCCGCATCGATCATCCGGGGATGTTCTTAAACGACACCCGGCTGGCGCTGGACATTATCGAGGCGGTCGACAGCCCGCGGCTGCAGCTGCTGTTTGACGTCTATCACTCGCTGGTGATGGAAGAGGAGATGGAGGAGGTGCTCGGCGGCAGAATGCACCGGGTGGGACACGTGCAGATAGCGCAGGCTCCGGAACGTAACGAACCGGATCCGCGCAGCGGCGAGTGGCCAGAAGTGATCGCCCGGCTGCAACGCCTGGGCTACAACGGGGCCATTGGCCTGGAGTATAAACCGTCGCTGCCCGCAGCGGCCTCGGTGGCCCGCGCCCGCGAAGCGACCGGCTTATCCTGTTAACCAACTTACCTGGTACTTTTATGACTCAGAAAATAAAACGCGGCGTCAGTCTGTACAGCTTTCAGAATGAGACCTATCTCGGCAAGATGTCCCTCGATCAGGCGATCGGTCACTGCGCGGCGTTCGGCGCCCGCGGCATTGAAGTCGTCGGCGAACAGACCTTCGCCGGCTGGCCGGAATGCGGCATGCCGGAGGCGGCGATCGCCGACTGGCACCGTCTGATGCAGCGCCATGACACGGTGCCGGTGTGCCATGACTTTATGCTCGACTATAAACGCTATAAAGACCGGCCGATGCCGTTTGACGAGCAGGTGCGCAGCGTGCAAAACGACATCGATTTTGCCGCCCGGCTGGGCATGCGCTTTATCCGCTCTCTGGTTTCCGTGGCGCCGGAGGTGCTGGTGGCGGCGGCGCCTTATGCGGAAGACAAAGGGATCACCATTCTGCTGGAGGTGCACGCCCCGCTGCATTTCGACCATCCGTGGATTATTCGCCATGCCGAAGCCTATGAAAAAGCCAACACCCGGACGCTGGGCTTCCTGCCGGATATGGGGATGTTTTTAGCCCGCTTCCCGCGGGTGTGGAAAGAGCGCTTTATTCGTAACGGTTGCCCGCAGGCGGCGGCGGATTTTATCGAGAAAGCCTATGAGGAGCGGACGCTCAGCGAATACGTGATCCTGGATGTGATGCAAAAATGGGGGCCGGGCCCGCAGCTGGCGATGGCGGAAACGCTGCGCCACAACGCGGCGTTCGAGCCGAAGCGGATGCTCGATTTTATGCCGCGGATCCACAACATTCATGCCAAATTCTATGAGATGACCGACGAGATAAGCGAGTGGTCAATTCCCTACGATGAGATCTTCCGCGTGCTGCAGAAGGGCTGCTATGAGGGGTATGTGTGCTCCGAGTATGAAGGCAACCGCTGGGTGGAAGATGCGCAGGAGGTGGACAGCCTGGAGCAGGTCCGCCGCCAGCAGCTGATGTTCTGTCGCCTGTTAGATGAAACCCCACCCCCGGCGCTGCTGGGTCAGTAAGGAGCATTATCATGTTTGATCAGCATATTATCTGCCGCGAAGGTTTCGGCAACGTCACCCGCGACGGGGAAGTTATCGGCGTGCGCTTTTTGGCCCGTCTGCCTTACTACCGCGGTCTGGGTTTGTCGATGGTGGAAGATATCGCCGTGACCCTCAACGGCGAAGCCATCCCGCGGCAGGCGATCCGCCTGGCGCTGCGCGGCCGGGAGTGGACGCTCGACGAGCTGGAGAGCGTCTACGACGACCGGTGGAACTTCGGTGAAAAGGCGACCATCACGGTGCTCAAACCCGGCGGCCTGCCGGCCGGCTGGCATCGCCTGAAGGTGGCCGAGAGGCTGCGGATCTCCTATCTGCCGTTTGTGCCGGTGACCACCTTTGAAACCGAGCTGGAGTTAACGGCGTAACCTCCCGCAGGATCCGCTGCCGTTATGGCAGCGGATTTCTATACCACCGGGCAGCCACCGGGGAGCGCTGAGGAGATTGCCGTCCAGTCAAACCGCTTCGGAAGAGCGCGGTTTCTCAGCCCGCCTGTGCAGACGAAATAGGAAAATTTACTTCGCAGGCTAACCGCAGATTGCTTCAAAAAAATTCCCGTATTTGTTATATTGTTGTTCATTGATTACTCACCTCTGCGGTGCCAAAAAGAACAAGATTCACCGCAACCCAGGACAATACCATGTTAGATTACCGCTTCCCGACAGCTTTGCAGATGGTTCTCAGCGTAGCAATGGCGGAGCAGATGGGTGAACGTTCGACGAGTGCGATTCTGGCCTACGGCCTGGAAGCCAACCCGAGCTTTATCCGCAAATTAATGGTTCCGCTCACCCGTGACGGCATCATTGTCTCCACGCTTGGCCGCAACGGCTCTATTCATCTTGGCCGCCCGGCGGACAAAATCACTCTGCGTGATATCTATCTTTCCGTTATCGAAGATAAAAAACTGTGGGCGTCGCGCCCTGACGTCCCGGCCCGCTGCGTGGTCAGCGCCAACGCCTGCTGGTACTTCAAATCGGTCGCTGACGAAGCGGAGCAGGCTTCGCTAAACGTTCTCGCTCGCCATACCGTGGCCAGCGCGCTGGAGGCGCTTAAAAACGCCGATACCAGCGGCTGCGACCCGGTACCGGAAATGATCGCCCGCTTTAAAAAAGCGCATTAATCCTGGTCCTGACGAAAAAAAACCGCCTTCAGCTTGAAGACGGTTTTTTGTTATTTGCCGCAGGCTAGGCGGGCAGATCCTCCTCGACCGGCTTACTGCGGGTCACCAGTTTCCGTAGCGTCACGTAAAACACCGGCGTCAGGAACAAACCGAACAGCGTCACCCCCAGCATCCCGGAGAACACCGTGATCCCGGTGACGCCGCGGACTTCCGCCCCTGCGCCGTGGCCGAGGATCAGCGGAATGGTCCCGGCGATAAAGGCGATGGAGGTCATGACAATCGGGCGCAGTCGCAGGCGGCACGCCTCCAGCGCGGCTTCCATGATGCCTTTGCCCTGAATCTCCAGCTCGCGGGCAAACTCGACGATCAGAATGGCGTTTTTACAGGCCAGGCCCATCAGGACCACCAGCCCCACCTGCACGAAGACGTTGTTATCGCCCCCGGTCAGCCAGACGCCAAACAGCGCGGAGAGCATCGTCATCGGCACGATAAGGATCACCGCCAGCGGCAGGGTCCAGCTTTCATACAGCGCCGCCAGCACGAGGAACGCCAGCAGCACCGCCACCGGGAAGACGATCAGCGCCGTATTGCCCTGGGTGGCCTGCTGGAAGCTCAGATCCGTCCACTCAATGTTCATCCCATTCGGCAACACCTGTTTAGACATGGCATCCAGCAGCGTCATCGCCTGCGAGGAGGAGAGGACGCGCGGATCGGCATCGCCAATCAGGTCCGCCGCCGGAAAACCGTTGTAGCGGATCACCGGATCCGGCCCGTAGGTGGTACTGATATTCACCATACTGCCGATCGGCACCATTTCGCCCTGATTATTGCGGGTGCGCAGATTGGCGATATCTTCCACGCTCTCGCGGTACGGCCCGTCAGCCTGGGCCATCACGCGCCAGGTACGCCCGAACTGGTTAAAGTCATTGACATAGGACGAGCCGAGATAGGTCTGCAGCGTGCCGAACAGATCGGTCAGCGATACCCCCTGCGCTTTCGCCTTATCGCGATCGACCTGGACATCCAGCTGCGGCACGTTAGCCTGGTAGGTCGAGATCGGGAAGTGCATCCCCGGCGTCTGCATAATCGTCCCGGACATGGCATTCACCGCGCTTTGCAGCGCGCCATAGCCCAGCCCACCGCGATCCTGGATGTAAAGGGAGTAGCCGGAGCCCTGACCCAGTCCTAAAATCGGCGGCGGCAGGATGGAGAAGCCAAATCCCTGCTGGATTTGCGCGATTTTAGCGTTGATCTCCGCGTTGATTTCCGCCGCCGAGTGTTTGCGCTGGTCGAACGGTTTCAGGCCAAAAAAGACCGTCCCGGTATTCGGCGTGTTGGTGAACTGCAGCGCGTTAAGACCGGGGAAGGCGACCGCATAATCGACCCCTTCGGTATTCATCCCAATCTCGCTCATTTTGCGGATCACCGCATCGGTGCGCGCCAGCGACGAACCTTCCGGCATCTTCACGCCGCCAATCAGGTACAGTTTGTCCTGGGTGGGAATAAACCCGCCGGGGACGACTTTAAACATCACCCCTGCGGCGCAGAGCAGCAGCAGGTACACCACAAACACCGCGCCACGGCGGCCGAGGGTTTTGCTCACCAGCCCCTGATAGCCGTTCGAACTGCGCAGGAAAAAGCGGTTAAACGGACGGAAAATCCAGCCGAACAGACGATCGATCAGCCGGGTAGGGAGGTCTTTTTTCGCGCCGTGCGGCTTTAACAGCAGGGCCGCCAGCGCCGGGGAGAGCGTCAGCGAGTTGATGGCCGAGATCACCGTGGAGATGGCGATGGTCACCGCAAACTGTTTGTAGAACTGGCCGGTGACCCCGGAGAGAAACGCCATCGGCACGAACACCGCACACAGCACCAGCGCAATGGCGATAATCGGCCCGGAGACCTCACGCATCGCCTGATGCGCCGCGGCAAGCGGCGCAAGCCCCTCTTCGATATTGCGCTCGACGTTTTCCACCACCACGATGGCGTCATCCACCACGATACCAATCGCCAGTACCAGCCCGAACAGGCTCAGGGTATTCAGCGAGAAGCCCAGCAGATAGAGAATGCTGAAGGTACCGACCACCGATACCGGCACCGCGATCAGCGGGATAATCGACGCGCGCCAGGTCTGCAGGAACAGGATCACCACCAGCACCACCAGCACCACCGCCTCCAGCAGCGTCTGCACCACCGCGCGGATGGAGTCGCGCACGAACACCGTTGGGTCGTACGGCGCCGCCCATTTCATATCTTCCGGGAAGCGGGTGGCCAGCTCGGCCATTTTGGCGCGCACGGCGTTCGACAAATCGATGGCGTTAGCCCCCGGGGACTGGAAGATACCGATCCCGACCGCGTCCTTGTTGTTGAGCTGGGAGCGCAGCGCATAGCTACCGGAACCCATCTCGATGCGCGCCACGTCGCGCAGGCGGACCAGCGAGCCGTCCTGCGCTGTTTTCAGAATGATATTGCCAAACTCTTCTTCGGTATGCAGACGGCCCTGGGCGTTAATCGAGATCAGGAAGTCGCTCTCCTGCGGCAGCGGCTCGGCGCCAAGCTGCCCGGCGGAGACCTGGACGTTTTGCTCCTGCATCGCCGTGACCACGTCCGAGGCGGTCAGCCCGCGCGCCGCCACCTTATTGGGATCCAACCAGACGCGCATCGCATATTCGCCGGAACCAAATATCTGGATCTGGCCGACGCCGGGCAGGCGCGCCAGCTCATCCTTCACCTTCAGCGTGGCGTAGTTGCGCATATACAGCGAGTCGTACTTACCGTTTGGCGAAAACAGATGCACCACCAGGGTCAGCGTCGGGGACTGTTTCTGGGTGGTGATCCCCAGACGGCGCACATCCTCCGGCAGACGCGCCTCCGCCTGCGCGACCCGGTTCTGCACCTGAACCTGCGCCTGATCCGGGTCGGTACCCGGGCGGAAGGTCACGGTGGTCACCAGCACGCCGTCGGAGCCGGCGACCGATTTCATGTACATCATGTTTTCAACGCCGTTGATCGCTTCCTCCAGCGGCGTCGCCACGGTCTCGGCAATCACTTTCGGGTTGGCGCCGGGATACTCCGCGCGCACCTGCACGCTGGGGGGCACGACGTCAGGATATTCGCTCACCGGCAGCAGCGGGATGGCGATTAACCCGGTGATAAAAATTAAAATCGACAGCACCGCGGCGAAAATTGGCCTGTCGATAAAAAAGCGGGAAAAGTCCATGTCTTGGATTCTCTGATTAGGGATCAGTTGAGGGCGGCGCTGGGGGTCATGGCAACGGTTTTGGCGTTAACCGGCATACCCGGCATAAACACTTTTTGTAAGCCGTCGACGATGACGCTATCCCCAGGCTTCAGACCCTGCTTCACGACGCGTAAACCGTCGGCCAGCCGCCCCGGCGTGATATCACGTCGCTGCGCTTTGCCATCTTTATCAACGATATAGACATATTTACGATCCTGATCGGTGAGCACCGCTTTGTCGTCGATAAGCGTAGCCTGGAACGCCGCGCTGCCCGGCAGACGCACGCGGGCAAACAGACCCGGCGTGAACAGCCGCTGCGAGTTATCCAGCAGGGCGCGCATGCGGATGGTGCCGGTGCTCGGCGTTAACTGATTATCGAGAAAATCCACTTTGCCCTGATGGGGGTAGCCCTCCTCGCCAACAAGGCCAATCTCCACCGGGAGCGCCTGATTATCGCTGGACGCGCCTTGCCCGCGGCGGGCGAGATTTTGATAGTGGAGGTAGGTTGACTCGTCGACGTCAAAGTAGACGTACACCGTCTTCTGCGAGACCAGGGTGGTGAGCACACTGGCGGTGTCGCCCGCCGTGACCAGGTTGCCGCTGGTGATCAGCGCGCGGCTGGCGCGGCCGTCGATAGGGGCAGTCACTTTGGTGAAGTCGAGGTTAAGCTGCGCGGCATCCACCGCCGCCTGCGCGGCGCGAATATCGGCCTGCGCCTGTACCGCGGCTGACCGGCGCTGCTCCCACTCTTCACGGGAGACGAGGTTGGTATGAACTAATTTATCGGTGCGGTTCGCCTCGCTTTGCGCCAGGCTGGCCTGCGTTTTGGCTCTCGCCAGCGTCGCCTGCGCCTGCTCCAGCGCGGCGCGATAGGTTCTGTCGTCTATCGTGAACAGCACCTGGCCCTTTTTCACCTCCTGGCCGTCGGTATAATTCACTTTATCAATATATCCCGAGACGCGGGGGCGGAGCTGAACGCTCTCCACCGCTTCAATGCGACCGTTGAAACTATCCCACTGACTGATCGACTTCACCAACACCTTAGCGGCGCTGACGGCCGGCGCGGGCGGCGCGGCGTTTTGCGCGACGCTGTCGTCGCAGCCGACGAGCAGAAAGGAGAGCATCATCGCGCCGAGCGCGGTCAGGTGAATGTTTCCCCAGGTTTTTTGCAGGCTCATTATTTTTATTCCAGTCATTGTAGCCGCCGGGCAAGACGCAGCCTGAGAGGCTGCGCCACTTCCTTTGTCCGGGCTGGCTTTAGGCCATTTGTGTCGATCATCGCCACAAAATTGTAACAATTTCGAATACACTATCGCGGCGATTGTAGGAAGGCGCTTAACTAAGTGCAAGAATAATTGTTGCACTTTATGTGCGATCCTCACCGGAGAAAAAAGGCGCGATCCTGGCAGGGTTTTAAATGCAACAATAAAACTTGCATTTTGTGTAAAACCAGGCCACCTTTTAATGCAACTGCTAAAGATGCTTTTAACCGGCCGCGAGGGGGAAATATGATGAACACTGGCGCCATCATTCAGGATCTGATCGACTGGATCGACAACCATCTTGATAGCCGTCTGGATATTGATACCGTTGCCCGGCGAGCCGGCTATTCGAAGTGGCACCTGCAGCGGATCTTCAAAGAACATACCGGGCACCCCCTCGGGGAGTATATCCGGGCGCAAAAGCTGCAAAAATCGGTCGAACGCTTAGCCCACAGCAACGAGCCGATCCTCAACGTGGCGATCGCCCTCGGCTTTGACTCCCAGCAGTCCTTCAACCGCAGCTTCAAGCGCCAGTTTGGCCAGGCGCCCGGCGTCTGGCGCCGGAGTATCAGCCGCTCTGCCGCGCAGACATCTCGTCAGTGATGCTCATGACCGGGGAGGGTCAGTCCTTACCCGGTCCATGATCGAATTTGCTGCCTTTGCCGATGGCATAGAACTGCCCGCCTGCGACATAGTGAACGGTCCGCAGCTCGTCCGGCGCATCATCAAAGATCCAGTGTCCGTTGCGGAATACCCGGTCATCGCTCCAGGCGGCGACGATGTCGCCCATAAACAGATTGTGCTGTTGCTGGATGTCCGGGTAAGGCATCACTTTGCACACCAGCCAGCCCGCGCAGCCGGCGACAAGGGGGAGATCGAACCCCGGCTGATAAAAGAAGGGGATAGTGTCATTTTTATCCGGCGCGTCGGCATAGCTGCGCCCGCCAGCGTAGAGGACGGTTGCCATCTGGCTGACTACGGGGATCTGCACGACGAAATAGCCGCTCTTTTCCACCAGCTGACGAGTGAAGGCCTGGGGGCCGATATAGGCCACCACTTTTCGCTCGCCTGCCAGCCCAACCCAGGCGGCTGACATGACATTTTCGACGCCATCATATTTTGCGGAAATCATGGTGGTGGACCCGACCTGCAATAAACGATACGCCTTACGTAATTCGACAGGCTGAACGGACATTATTTTTCCTTTATGCGTGTTATTTAACGTGTTGATTCTCTGGATATTTATTGAGGGCATGGTCATTTTTGGCCCCTCACGCGATATCCACAGCGCAACGATACGCCAGGCGATTAAGCGCAAAAAGATGCGTAAATTGTTTTCATTATTCATAATCAACGAATAATCATGCCGCCTGTCGGTAGGCTGCTCGCTACAGGGGAGAAAGAAGGTGGATCGTATCCAGGCTATGCAGATGTTTATGCGCGTCGCGGAGGCAGGGAGCTTCGTGCGTGCCGCGGAAACCCTTTCCCTGCCGGCCTCCACTGTCACCAGTACCATTAAAAACCTTGAGAAATACCTGAAGGTGCGACTGCTGAACCGGACCACAAGGCGGGTGAGCCTGACTCCGGAAGGGATGCAGTATCTGGCGCAGTGCCGGGAAATTCTCGCCCTCATCGAACATAGCGAATCCAGCCTGAGCGAGTCTGTCGCGCGGCCCCAGGGGCGCCTGCGGGTTGATATGCCCGCGGGCATCGCGCATTTCATCGTCATGCCCCATCTGCAAGACTTTTACCGACGTTACCCTGATATCTACCTGATGATCGGGGTCAGCGATCGGCAGGTCGATCTCATTCAGGAAGGCGTCGACTGCGTGATACGCACGGGAGAGCTGAACAACTCCAGCCTGGTGGCCCGGCCTCTGGGCCGCTTTCGCTGGGTCACCTGCGGGTCACCGGACTATCTCAGGGAATATGGCGTGCCGCCATCACCGGAGGCGCTCTCTCAGCATCGGGCCGTGCATTATTTCTCCGGCCAGGCGAGGCGGGCCGATGAGTTCCGCTTCCTTCGCCACGGCGAGACTTTTTCTGTACCCGTCAGCGGCACCGCCGCGGTGAATGAAACGGGGCTTTATATAAAAATGTGCCTGGCAGGATTTGGGCTGGCGCAGCTGGCGGAGAATATCGTGGCTGACCACCTGCGGGAGGGGAGGCTGGTGGAAGTGCTGGCGGACTGGCAGCCGCCCCCGGTACCCGTCACTTTGCTCTATCCGCACCAGCGCTTTCTCTCTCCCGCCGTGCGGGCGTTTGCTGAGTGGATGAGCGAGGTGGTTTGAGGGGATTATCGTTTCGGGAGCCCCTCATGGGAGCGCAGGGCTCCTGCAGAAATATCTGGTCTGCCGATCAATCACTCGATATCCTGTAATGCTTTGTCTTTTTTGTGAACAGGAAAAAGTATGTTTAATACGCTCCCCGATTTACACAGAAGTTTTGCAGAGCAACTGAAGCTTAAATTACAGTCTGACCCGCGGATCCTCGCCCTTCTCGCCGGCGGCTCGTTTATCCATGGCGGGTTTGATCAATACTCCGATCTGGATTTCGTGGTGGTGGTCGACCCTCTCTATTATGACGAAATCATGGCTCAGCGTATGGCGTTCGCCGGAACCCTCGGCCATCTGCTACATGCTTTCACCGGGGAACACGTCGGCGAGCCTCGGCTGCTGATCTGTCTGTTTGGCCCGCAACTTCTGCATGTCGATCTCAAATTTATCACCCTGGACATGCTCACTCAGCGCGTTGAGGAGCCTGCCGTGCTATTTACCCGTGATAGCGATGCTCTCAAGCGCCAGCTGGCAAAATTTAGCGCTTACTGGCCGAACATGACGCCGGAGTGGTTTGAGTCCCGAGCCTGGATCTGGCTGCATTATGCCGGGGTTAAACTGGGCAGGGGCGAACTCTTCGAAGCGCTGGGGATGCTGTCCTTCTTCCGCGAACAAGTGCTGGGACCGATGCTGTTCCGTCGCGCCAATCTACCGCAACGCGGGGTTCGCCGAATAGAAGCCCTCGGCATTGATCCCGATGGCCTGCTGACTTCCACTCTGGCAACGCACGATCGTCACTCTGTCGGGATTGCCATCCGAAGGGCTGCCGACGCTTATGTCAATCTGCGGGCTGATGCGCTGCCTGAGAATATTGCAGACGATGCGGCGCGGTGGGCGGTCCTTGCCATGCTCGATACGTATGCTGACAAGGGATAAATCTATATCTCCGGCCGCTGACGCGGCCGGAGTATGTAAGGGGGGCGGAAGATGTCGTGGAGGTCTTATCCTGAAAGGGGGGGGGTAACCGGTAACGCTAAAACGCCCCCTGGCCCGGTTTGTTCCGCACAGCCAGACGATTAGAGTTTATCCAGTTCATGCACCGTACGTTCATTGACGATATTACCCGTATTCAGGGTCGATTTTGGCTCCAGTAAAACGACGCAGCACTCTTCGGTTAACGCTTCAGGACAATGCTCAGTTCCTTTCGGCACAATAATAAACTCACCGGCATCGAGAATGATATCGCCTGTTCTTAAGCCCATTTGCAAGCGGCCGCTGACCACAAGAAAAAGCTCGTCCTCCTGTTCATGATGATGCCAGTCAAATTTTCCAGATAATTTAGCCAGTTTGACATATTCGTTATTCATTTCGCCGACAATTTTCGGGCTCCAGTAATCGCTGAACAGAGCAAAACTTTCTTTTAAATTAACTTTACGCATTCATCTTCTCCGTCACACATATTTAATGCGGGTGGGTTGATTTCGTCATAAAAAAAGAGCAGACAATGGGCCGCACGGCGCACAGCTGGGTTAGGCGATATTGAGCGCTAATAATCAGACGCCAGGGCTATCGGGAAAATGACCGTATTATGGCCAGCTTTCCGACTATTACGCCTGCTTTGCTTTGTGGGGAATTACCGCGCAAGCAGGCCAGCTCTGCTGTTCGAAATAACAATACAGTTAACCCGCAAACTGAACAACGGGTTTCCCGATGACGGGTGAAGATATTGATCAGTTCGCAATCAATCGACTGAATTTAATTAATTTTATTTTTAAAATAATTTTCCCTCAGGCATTCAGCGGACCGTTTTTGTTTCTTTAAGTGAACATATGCCCGAAACGCCGGCGCCATATCTCAGGTCTCCAGGTCCGATAATGGCGCGGCGGAGTTAACCGGGCTCGAGGTGAGTCATCACCACCGTCGCGCTAACCGCCGTTTCCGTTGCGCTGTACGTGTGCGCAATCTCCGCAGAGAAGGCATAAAAATCCCCGGGCTCCAGGGTGATGACTTCATACTGGCTCAAGCGCAGGCGCAGAGTTCCGCTGTGGACCAGAATATGTTCATGCGCCCCCTCTGAATGTCCGGGGCTGTGGATGGTGACCCGCGGTTCCATTTGCAGCAACCATATCTCGGAGGTATTGCCGGGGCCGATGCGGAATTTCATCATTTGCGAATACTCGCCCGGCACAGGGCGATATTTTTCAAAGCGGGGATACATCCTGCTGCCGCTTAGCAAATCGCCGACCGGTAAACGTAACGCGGTGGCGATAGCGTCCAGCGTATCAACTCGGGGACTGAAAGATCCTGATTCCAGCTTGGATAACGCTCCCTTTGAAACCCCTGACAATTTAGACAGATCGTTTAACGAAATCCCCCGGGACTGCCGTAGTCGTCTTATTTTACTGCCGATATTTAATGACAACGCAGCTGGTTTATCGCGTTCTGAATCTGCCATTATTGCCCCCCTCCCCGAGTGAGTCCTTCTCATCCGAATAAACGCCCCGCCCAGTTGAGATTGCGGTAGGGACATAACACTGCTGTCGCTGGCCTGATATGTCATCGCTGCATCAACAGTCAGTGATTCTTCACGCGCCCGCCATGCCTGAATACCACGTTTATCCTTTCAAATGAACCATTTTGGTGTTCACCGGTTTGATGGGCAGTCTGGGTAACGGGAGATATTGCACATTGAATCTGTTCGTTGCGTTCGGATGTTGCCGGGCTGTTTTAAGCGAAAAATGGATGATTCTGGAGTAACGGATTGTTTATTGATGTAAGCAGGGGCCGTTATTTTCCCCACTTCTACAGTGGGGCTTTGAGGATCTGTATCAGGAAATGATGCCGGTGTTGCCATATCTAGTAATGCACCAGCCCGCCATCTACCGCGTACTGACTGCCGGTGACATAGGATGCATCATCAGAAAGCAGGAAAAGTGCGACAGCAGAGGCTTCTTCCGCGGTTCCTGCCCGGCCGAGGGGGACCTGGCTGACAACAAAATCTTCAAACTGCTGACGCGACTCTTCCGGCATGAAATGTCTAAAGTTCGTTTCGATCGGACCCGGTACCAGCGTATTGGCGCGAATACCCCGCACAGCCAGCGCAGAGGCCCAGCTTTTAACCATTGCGACAACTGCGCCTTTCGTTGCTGCATAGAGGCTGGTCATTGCCGCACCTTCATATACAGATGAAGATGAGGTGACAAGAACAGATGCGCCTGAATTGAGGGATCCAGAAAGAGCGGCAAGCTGCAGCATCGGGCCGCGGACGTTAGCATTCATCATGCGGTTAAAAGCATCCGCTGTCACCGATTCCGGAGCACCTACTTCTGCGAAGCCAGCATTAAGCCATAGTCCGTCGAGTGAACCCCAGTCGCTTATCGCTGCCTGAAGAACGCTTATATCTGCTTCGCTGGCTGCATCGTTTTTCAGAATGAGAGATGATTCAGGCAGTAGACTACGGGCGCGCTTCAGCCTTTCATCATTGAGGCCCGTAATGGCAACATTGCCGCCCTCACTAACAATGCGCAGTGCGCCTGCAAATCCCATACCGCTGGTACCGCCAGTGATAAGGATGCGTTTACCTTGAAATCTGCCCATGATTCGCCTTTCTTTGTCTTTAGAACCATCACGTACCTGACGAAGATAACCATCAGTCGTCATCTGTTTCATCACCCAATGGTGACATTATGGCTGCAGCGTTGGCATTTGACACGAAGCGGGGTAGGGGCCAATGCTGATGGTGGCCCTTTTTTCAGCGTCGGAGGAGTGTATCTGAAATACCAGATCTATCTGCCGAATGGCTTAATCAACAACGCCAGCCCGTCGCCATCGCGTAGTCGATACTCGGCATTAGCTTGTGATTTCAATGGGTTAGATATGTTTTTGCACCATGATTTTTTACGTTATGGCATCGTGGTGCAAAACAAGCATAGATGATGCTCGAGATTTATACAGAGAATATGACCGCACAGGTAACAAAAAAGCCCGCAGGGCTTGCGCCGTGCGGGCTCTTAGGACTTCATCGGATGACTCTGGTAATCACCGATGGGCTGGCAGCGGCGTAATTAGTGCAGGAGTAGATCAATTCTGTTGGGGATGTTTATAGGTTGCTTAGAAGGGAAGGCGCAAAAAGAGTGGTGACGGTATTGATAGGGAAAGGCGTATTTATGCGTTGGATTTTTATGGTGATTCGTCGGACTCATTATTGTGAGTGGCTAGCTCTAATAAAGACCCGGCAGATTTAAGCCGGGTCTTTATTATTTACGGTCTTGAAGCCGTGCCGTCAGGTGTGCGCGCCATTGTCCAGGAAGGGATCCCCCCCTCGCACGGGTATTTCGCCGCCTCGGCTTCATCAATGTCGATACCCAAGCCAGGCTTATCGTTCAGGTAGGCATAGCCGAGGTCAATCTCCGGGCAACCCGGGAAGACATCACGCAGCGCGTCGTTCATGGGCGTGTATTCCTGAATGCCGAAGTTCGGTGAACTCAGATCCAGATGCATATTGGCGCAGACCCCGACTGGTGAAATATCACCAGGACCGTGCCACGCGGTACGCACGCCGTTCAGTTCGCTATAGACAGCGAGTTTCTTCGCCGGCGTGATACCGCCGATGGTGCTCACATGACAACGAATGTAGTCGATCAGTTTGTTGTCGATGAGCGGCTTCCACTCATTAACATTGACAAACAGTTCGCCCATGGATATTGGCGTGGAAGACTGCTGGCGCAGCATTTTCAACCAGTCGATATTTTCCGGTGCGACTGGGTCTTCGAGATAAAACAATTGATATTGTTCCACTGTCTTTGCAAGGTTAATGGCGGCCACCGGGGTGACGCGCTCATGGACATCATGAATAAATTCGATGCCAAAACCGAGCTTGTTACGCAGGTGGTCGAACAGACGCGGAACGCTTTTGGCGTAGGCATCCGGGTCAAAGTAGATGCCAGGCGTTTTGCTGCGCGGTGAACGTTTCGGCTGAATGTTCTTCGCACGTGCCAGCTGCGTGGCGATCAGTTTGAGGTCATCGGTCCCCGCACCACCATACATTCCCATCTGGCAGCGAACGTACTGGTAGCCTTCTTCCATTCTGGCGCGGATGTTATCTTCCACTTCAACTTCATCGCCACCGTCAGTGTGACAGTACAATGGGATCCCATCACGGCATTTGCCGCCCAGCAGATCATAAACCGGCATCCCCGCCAGCTTACCTTTGATATCCCACAGCGCCATGTCCACGCCGGACAATGCATTGTTCATGATCGGGCCATTGCGCCAGTAACCGCTTACCGCGCCTGACTGCCAGATGTCCTCAATACGGGTCGGATCTTTGCCAATCAGAAAAGGCGCCATGTACTCATCGATCGCGTTTTTTACCGCGAAGATACGCTGCGTAAAGGTCGCGCATCCCAGCCCATACAGCCCCGGCTCATTGGTTTCTATCTTAACGACCGCCAAATCAATGCCGCCCGGCGCCGTCAGAATCGTTTTCACATTGGTGATTTTCAGGTTACTCACTTTCTCTCCTCAACTCAGCGAATTTACCGCATGTCATACCATTGTGGATGACATGGTGCATATTTGTAAGTTGTCCTACAACTTGGTGCTGTTATATCACGCTTCTTTTACAAAGGATCGCTTAGAGTGCCATTCTGTGATAGCGATCAAATCGCGTTCAATAAAAATTAAATAAAGACTTATAATTCAATTTGTTAATCGTAATAATATGATCGCGAAGTGGAGCTGTTTGTGATCCTTGTTGCAAATTTATAGGTGAACTGTTGATTTTATCAGGACGAAAATTCAACCTTAAAAAAGACAGTCGTCATACAAATTAAACGAATGAGGAAACAACATGAACGCTTTATTTGATTTAACCGGGAAAACGGCGCTGGTGACGGGTTCTGCACGCGGACTGGGCTTTGCCTACGCTGAGGGCCTTGCCGCTGCAGGCGCACGGGTCATCCTGAATGATATTCGCGACACACTGCTGGCCGAATCCGTGGATACACTGACAAGCAAGGGTTACGACGCACAAGGCGTGGCTTTTGACGTCACCGATGAACAGGCGATTGAGGCGGCTTTTAGCAAACTCGATGCAGAAGGGATCAGTGTGGATATCCTGATCAATAACGCAGGTATTCAGTACCGTAAACCGATGGTCGAACTGGAGCTGGAAAAGTGGCAGAAGGTGATCGACACTAACCTGACCAGCGCATTTCTGGTGTCCCGCGCGGCGGCAAAACGGATGATGGCCCGCAACAGTGGCGGCAAAATCATAAATATTGGCTCGCTTACCAGCCAGGCTGCACGACCGACCGTTGCCCCGTACACGGCGGCAAAAGGCGGTATCAAAATGCTTACCTGCTCGATGGCCGCAGAATGGGCGCAGTTTAATATCCAGACCAACGCCATTGGGCCGGGCTACATTCTGACGGATATGAACACTGCACTTATCGAAGACAAACAGTTCGACGCCTGGGTGAAAAGCAGCAACCCCTCTCAGCGCTGGGGTCGTCCGGATGAGCTTATCGGCACGGCCGTCTTCTTATCATCCAGAGCATCCGATTATATCAACGGGCAGATTATTTACGTCGATGGTGGCTGGCTCGCCGTGTTATAAGCAGCCCGTACTCTACCTACTCGCCTTTAAAACTGATGGCATGTGTTCACCCCAATGCATGCCGATATAACACAGGTATCATTATGAAGGCTTCAAGACAACGACTCTTTATTCTCACATTGCTGTTTATTGTGACTGCAATTAATTATATGGATCGCGCCAATCTTGCCGTTGCTGGTTCGAATATCCAGAATGATTTCAGTCTGACGCCAACACAACTGGGTTTGCTTTTCTCCATGTTTACCTGGGCCTACGCCGCCAGTCAAATTCCTGTCGGCTATGTCCTTGATCGCATTGGCTCACGTATTCTTTACGGTGGTGCAATTATTCTGTGGAGTATTTTTACCTTTATGATGGGGTTCGCCTCACACCATTTATTCGCGACGGCAACCGCTTCATTTGCCATGCTTCTGGCCTGCCGCGCATTAATTGGTGTTGCCGAAGCACCGTCCTTCCCGTCTAACACGAAAATAATCGCAACCTGGTTCCCAGACCATGAGCGAGCCCGTGCGACCGCGATTTATTCCAGTGCACAATACCTTGGTCTCGCGCTGCTGACACCTGCCCTCGCCTTTATTGTGGCTAATTACGGTTGGGAAATGTCGTTTTATCTGTCCGGGGGCGCCGGGATTCTGTTTGGCATCTACTGGCTTATGTATTACCGCGATCCACAGCACAGCACCGCTGTGAACCAGGCAGAACTGGATTATATTAAAGCAGGCGGCGGCTATGGTTCGGCGAACCAGTCCTCCGTGAGTGCAAAAATTAGCTGGCAAGATATTAAGTTCTTCCTCAGCAAAAAAACGATTTGGGGCCTGTTCATCACCCAGTTTGCCTGCTCGTCTACACTCTATTTTTTCCTGACCTGGTTTATTGTTTACCTGGAAAAAGGGCTGCATCTCTCTATTTCAAAAGCCGGGGTGGGTGCTATGCTGCCCTATATTATGGCGATGCTGGGGGTGCTTTGTGGCGGTACGCTAAGCGACATGCTGCTGAAAAAAGGAAAATCCCGAACGTTGGCACGAAAATTACCCGTTATGGCTGGCCTATGCGTCACCATGATTATCGGTCTGGTCAATTTCTTTGAAAACCAGCCGGTTATTGCGATTATCATTCTGTCTGTTGCGTTCTTTGCTAACGCCTTTTCAAACCTGGGTTGGGTGGTCTGGAGTGATGTGATTCCTCGTAATTTCCTCGGCACGATGGGCGGCTTTTTAAATATTTGCGGGAACCTTTCTGGGATCGTTAGTCCAATTGTTATTGGGGTTATTCTCCAGCGCACGCAAAACTTCCAGTACGCTATGTGGTATATCGCAGGCGTCGCCGGACTGGGCTTATTAGCCTACATATTTTTGGTGGGAAAGATTGAAGTGATCCTGCCTGAAAAAAAGAATGCCGACACCGTGGATAAGAATACCATTAATCCGGCAACTGCCAACAAATAATGAGGTCATCATCAAAATGGGAAAAATAACCTGTAACGCTTGTCTGGCCCATGCGGAAAAAGACGTACGCTTTGAATCACGTGAAATCGAGCATGATGAACATGATGTCGTCGTGAAGGTCGCTTGCGGCGGCATCTGTGGCTCTGATATCCACTACTATCAGCATGGCCGCGCGGGGATGTCTGTCCTCAAGCATCCGATGGTGATTGGCCATGAGTTTGTTGGCGTGATCAGCAAAGTGCCAGCAGGCAGCGAGCTGAAAGTTGGCCAGACGGTTGCTGTGAACCCGTCCAGCCCCTGCAATCAGTGCGAGATGTGCCTTTCCGGCCATCAAAATCTGTGCGGCTCCATGTGCTTTATGGGCAGCGCGCAGTTCAATCCACATGTGAATGGCGGTTTTTCTGAATACGTGGTGGTAAAACCGGAGCAATGTATTCCTTACGATAGGCGCGTGCCTGCAAACGTGATGGCCTTTTCGGAACCGCTGGCGGTCGCTATTCATGCAGTAAAAAAGGCGGGCCAGTTGACCGGCAAACGCGTACTGGTGATTGGCGCAGGCCCCATTGGTTGTCTGATCGTCGCGGCGGCGCGCAGTGCAGGAGCATCTGAAGTGGTGGCTTCCGATCTCAGCCCACGCTGCCTGGAACTGGCTCGCCAGATGGGGGCCACTGCGGTGATGGATCCGCGGGTTGAAGAACAGGTTGTCTATTATCAGCAGCATAAAGGCTATTTTGATGTCGTGTTTGAGGCCTCTGGCGCGCCGATTGCCGTGACATCCACCGTCGATTTCACCCGCCCTGCAGGCACCATCGTTCAGGTGGGGATGGGCGCCAGCCCGGTAAGCTGGCCAGTGTCTCCGATGCTGGTTAAAGAACTCAATTGGGTCGGGTCATTCCGTTTTATCGGTGAGTTCATCACCGCGGTACGCTGGCTGGAGGATGGTCGCGTCGATCCTCGCCCGCTTATCAGCGCCGAGTTCCCGCCCCAGCAAATTGAAGACGCATTGATTACCGCCACAGACAAAAATGTCTCTGCTAAGGTGCTCATTCGTTTCGATTAACGGTGAAAAGCGCCCAGCCGGGCGCTTTGTTCTTAAAAGTGAAGTGTTATACAATAAATTACTTCAGCGACATCTTAACGGATACCCATCTTGAGCATAAAATCCATTCAAAAACAAAATGTTGTAAATGAAATTTATGATCAGATCTGCAGCAAGCTGCTGGACGGCAGCTGGGCGCCAGGTAGTCGTTTACCTTCGGAAGCGGAGCTAACTGCCTCATTTAACGTTAGCCGTGTCAGTGTACGTAGTGCGGTACAGCGTTTTCGTGATCTTGGGATAGTGGTGACACGGCAGGGTAGCGGCAGCTACGTGAGCGAAAACTTCACTCCACACATGTTGAGTAACGAGCCCCGCCCAATCATGCACCTGAGTCGCGAAGAATTTCACGATATGATGATTTTCCGCCAAACCGTGGAATTTAAATGTGTGGAACTCGCGGTCTTGCACGCTACCGAAGACGATATTCGTCAGCTCGAAGAAGCATTGAACAATATGCTGATAAACAAGGGTGACTATAAAAAGTATTCAGAAGCGGATTACGAGTTCCATCTGGCAATTGTCAAGGCCTCTCATAATAGTGTCTTTTACAATGTTATGAGTTCAATTAAAGATATCTATTACTATTATCTTGAAGAGCTCAACCGTGCACTGGGTATTACTCTTGAGAGCGTGGAGGCTCATATTAAGGTCTACATGTCCATTAAGAACCGCGATGCTAGTTCTGCTGTACAAGTTCTCAATGAAGCGATGTCTGGAAATGTTGTTGCTATTGAAAAAATTAAATCTATAGATATCTCTGGGGATAAATAATCGCAATTCCAGGCTGTAACCTGAATGGCTGTTGCTTTTATCTGGGAAATCATCTGCCTGCTGGTGTTTCGTTTTATTGAACTGCCTCCAGTATTAGATATAACCTTCAGGTTGATTTTTCTTCATGTTTCCTGTTTCGCCAGCCTGCTGCAAATTCAGCTGGCGTCTGGTAATTCAGCGATGAATGAGGACTGGACTCGTTATAGTCATGCCGCCAGCCATGAATAATTTTCCGGGCATGAAGAACTTCGCTGAACCAGTTCTCATTCAGGTATTCATCCCGAAAGCGACCGTTGAAACTCTTAATAAATCCGTTCTGAGTTGGCTTGCCCGGCTGGATTAAGCGTAACTCAACACTATGTTCAAAGTCCCATTGTTCCAGTTCGCTGCAGGTAAATTCCGGGCCCTGATCGGTTCTTATTGTCGCCGGGTAGCCCCGAAATAGTGCGATGCTGTCCAGAATATGCGTGACCTGAACACCTGAAATACCGAAAGCAGCCGTGATCGACAGACACTCCTTTGTGAAATCGTATACCAATAATCACAGGATTTAGCCGGATGTTCTCGAACAACAACAGGCACAAAAAAGCCCGCAGGGCTTGCACCGTGCGGGCTCTTAGGACTTCATCGGATGACTCTGGTAATCACCGATGGAGAATTTTGGTGGAGCTGGCGGGAGTTGAACCCGCGTCCGAAATTCCTACATCCTCGGCACTACATGCTTAGTCAGTCTTTACATTCGCTTGCCAGCTGCGGACAGACACGCCACTAACAAACTAGCCTGATTAGATTTAACGCTTCAACCCCAGGCAGGGCATCCACGCGATCTCTTTTGGGTTTGACCTCTCTTTGATCCCCGTCTTAAGAGCGGAAGCTAGGGAGAGAGGGCTCAGAGCAGGTTATTAAGCTGCTAAAGCGTAGTTTTCGTCGTTTGCGACTATTTTTTGCGGCTTTTTACGAGGCCAACCGCCCCTCGGCATGCACCTTGGGTTTCGCAAATCCCGTCGAATCCAGAATCAGCCCCAATGTGTAGGTCAAGTATAACAGATTTGTGAATGTCGTTACCAGCCCCATAACGCAGGATTCTTTCAGCAGGGGTGGACGAAAAAGCAGCATCAACAAGGATATAACGCAAGGGCCAGCGAGAGCTGGCCCTCAGGGGAGGGGGTTAGCGTCCGGCGTGCTTCATAATACGCGCCTTATCCAGCGCCCATTCACGATCTTTCAGATCGGTACGCTTGTCATGCTGTTTCTTACCTTTGGCGACGCCGATTTTCACTTTGCACCAGGCATTCTTCCAGTACAGCGACAGGGCGACAACGGTGTAACCTTCGCGGTTAATGCGGCCGTACAGCGTGTCGAGTTCGCGCTGGTTGAGCAGCAGCTTACGGGTACGCGTCGGGTCGCAGACATAGTGGGTGGAAGCCACGGCCATGGGCGTAAAGTTGGCGCCGAACAGGAAGGCTTCGCCATCCTTCAGGATGACATAGCTATCGCCGATGTTGGCTTTGCCTGCACGCAGGGATTTGACTTCCCAGCCCTGCAGGGCGAGACCAGCCTCGTATTCATCTTCGATAAAGTATTCGTGACGGGCGCGTTTATTCAGCGCAATGGTGGCTGATCCAGGTTTGTGGGCTTTTTTCTTAGTCATAATGTCCTGAAGTCATCGTCTTATACACAGTTACCTCGATCGCATCCTGCGAGGTGTACTGCGCATCTTAGCACGAGTTGCGGCACAGCGTTTTTTTTAGCAGCAGATAAATGATATTATTTGCACTGTGTTTAAATGTGGAACCTGCTATGCCTCAGATTAGCCGTACTGCGCTGGTGCCTTTCAGCGCGGAACAGATGTATCAACTGGTAAACGATGTGAAGTCCTATCCTGATTTTCTGCCAGGCTGCACCGGTAGCCGCGTGCTGGAATTCGGGCCGACGCAAATGACGGCGGCGGTTGATGTGTCCAAAGCCGGCATCAGTAAGACCTTCACGACCCGGAATACACTGACCAGCAACCAGAGCATTTTGATGAGCCTGGTGGATGGCCCGTTCAAGAAGCTGATTGGCGGCTGGAAGTTTATTCCGCTGAGCCCCGAGGCGTGCAAAATCGAGTTCCATCTCGATTTTGAGTTTACCAATAAGCTGATTGAGATGGCCTTTGGCCGGGTCTTTAAGGAACTGGCCGCCAACATGGTGCAGGCGTTCACCTCGCGCGCCAAAGAGGTCTACAGTGCCAGCTAATATTCGTGTTGAGGTCGCTTACGCGCTGCCTGAAAAGCAGTACCTGCAGCGGGTCACCCTGGACGAGGGGGCGACGGTCGAGCAGGCGATTGTCGCCAGCGGCCTGCTGGCGCTGCGTGATGACATCGATCTGGCGAAAAACAAGCTGGGTATTTACAGTCGTCCGGTTAAGCTGCACGACGAAGTCCATGACGGCGACCGGGTGGAAATCTATCGCCCGCTGATCGCAGATCCGAAAGAGCTGCGTCGCCAGCGGGCGGAGAAAAACGCCGCGAAGTAAACCGCAGCAGCAGACCTGCTATCGGCCATAAAAAAAGCGCTCATTGAGCGCTTTTTGCTTTTCCGGGCCTTACTGACTGGTCAGCGCGGGCTTGTTATCAATGTTGGTTAACACGCCGCCATTGTTGAAGGTCAGGGTCAGGGTCTGCTGAGTCACTTTCTCGTGGCCCGGCTCCTGACGGAATACATAGAACCAGGTGTTGGTGCCGAACGGATCCGACATCATTGGCGTTCCGAGAGCATAAGCAACCTGCTGTTGCGTCATACCGACACGAATTTTTGCTACATCGTTAGGTGCCAGATAGTTACCCTGGTTGATGTCAGGACGGTAAACCACTCGTTCCAGAGTGGAACAGCCTGCGGTCAACATAAGAAGAACCGCTGCGGCAGCAGTCAGCGTTTTACAGCGCATAGTGATTTGATTCCTTTTTGGGCCCGAGCAGTACGTGGCTCATCTGTAATATGCCGATAATAATAGACCTTCGCGCCGATGGAAACCTCCGGCTGCGGTCAGCAGGCAATTTGCTGTTCACTATGACCCTGTGAAAATCAAAAAGTTTACGCCGCAAGCAACTCTTTCGCGTTCGCCAGGGTGTTGCGCGTGACCTCGCTGCCGCCCAGCAGGCGAGCCAGCTCCTGCAGACGAGCACGCTTATCCAGCGGCTGCATATGGGTTTCGGTCATCTCGCCATCGGTCTCTTTGCAGACAAAGAAATGATGGTGGCCGCAGCCTGCGACCTGCGGCAGGTGGGTAACGCACATCACCTGCGTGGACTCGCCCAGTTGGCGCAGCAGCTTGCCGACCACCGCCGCGGTAGGGCCGCTGATGCCGACGTCCACTTCGTCGAAGATCAGCGCCGGGGTTTCCATTTTACGCGCGGTGATCACCTGAATCGCCAGCGCAATACGAGACAATTCACCGCCAGAGGCCACTTTCGCGATCGGCTGCAGCGGCTGACCCGGGTTAGTGGTGACGCGGAACTCAATATGATCGGCGCCGTCGGCGGTGAGATGGCGTTCATCAAAAGCGACCTCAATCGCGAAGACCCCGTGCGGCATCGAAAGTGAGTGCATACTCTCGGTGATAAGCTGGGTTAGCTCGTCGGCGCTGGCCTGGCGCAGGCCGTGCAGCTGGCGCGCGGTCTCCAGCGCCAGCTGATGATGTTCGACCACCTGCTGGCTGAGGGATTCCAGCGAGCCGGCGCTGTCGTCCAGCAGGCGCTGCTCTTCGAGCATCGCCTGATAAACCGCCGGCAGCTCTTCCGGCATCACCTGGTGTTTACGCGCCAGCGCGATTTGCCGGGAAATCCGCTGCTCAAGTTCGAACAGACGATTAGGATCGAGGTCCAAACGGTCGTGATAGTGGCGCAGCTCATCGCTGGCCTCGCTGAGCTGAATGGCCGCCTCTTCCAGCATATCCAGCACGCCGGAAAGCTTGCTGTCCATACCCACCAGCTCGCTGACCAGCTGCTTCGCGGTATAAAGCTGGCTCTGCAGGTTGGCCTCTTCGCCGTCCGCCAGTACCGTCAGGGCGTGCTGACAGGTACTGAGCAGCTGACCGCTGTTGGCCAGGCGTTTGTACTCTTCGTCAATCTGCTCAAACTCTCCCGCCAGCGGGTTAAATTCGTTCAGCTCTTTAAGCTGGTACTGCAGCAGATCGGCGCGGGCGGCGCGCTCCTGGCTCTGCTGCTGATGCTGGGCCAGCTCGCGGCAGCTCTGGTGCCACTGGCGATAGTGCTCTGCCATGCGCTGAGTGAGCGCATACTCACCGGTATAGCCGTCGAGCAGCGTTTTCTGGTGTTCGGGTTTGGTCAACAGCTGGTGCGCATGCTGGCCGTGGATCTGGATCAGCAGCTGGCCCAGCTCGCGCAGCTGCGAGAGCGGGACGGCGGTGCCGTTGATGAAGCCGCGCGAGCGGCCGTCGGCGCTGATCACCCGGCGAAGTAAACACTCACGCCCGCTCTCCAGCTGGTTCTCTTCCAGCCAGCGCTGGGCGGCCGGGGTATCTTTCAGCGCGAAGCGCGCGCACAGGTCGGCACGGGTGGCGCCGCGACGCACCATGTCGGCTTCCGCTCTGCCGCCGAGGCACAGCCCCAGCGCGTCGATGGCAATGGATTTCCCGGCGCCGGTTTCCCCGGTGATGGCGGTCATGCCGCTGTGGAAATCAATTTCCAGTTCACGAACGATAGCAAAATTACTGATGGTGAGTTGCGCCAACATAGCTGCCTTCCTGTATGAAAAACCAATACTGTGTTTTCGTACAGTATAGACTGGTTTTTTATCCAGTAAAGAGGCAGCGATGTAAATCAGAACAATTTTTTCGACCAGCCGAGCTTGGTGCTTAATGTATTGAAATAGCTGTAATCTTTAGGGTGAATCAGATTGAGGTGATAATCACAGCGGCGAATGAGAACGTCTTCGCCATCCTGGATCGGCAGGGCAATCTGGCTGTCGCAGCTGATCTCCAGATCGCTGCAGCGGTGAGAGAAGCGCAGGCGGATGGTGCTGTCGCCGTTGATCACCAGCGGTCGCGCCGAGAGGGTGTGCGGGAACATCGGCACCAGGGTGATGGCGTCCAGCGACGGGGTGAGGATCGGGCCGCCGGCCGACAGCGAATAGGCCGTGGAGCCGGTCGGAGTGGAGATAATCAGGCCGTCCGAGCGCTGGGAGAAGGCAAAGACTTCATCGATATAGACTTCGAACTCAATCATATGCGCCACTTTGCCGGGGTGCAGCACCACTTCGTTGATGGCGGTGCTGATGCGTTTCTGGCAATCCTGCTGGCACACCTGGGCCTCCAGCAGAAAGCGCTTCTCCGCGATGTAGTGGCCTTCCAGCACATCGGCGAGCTGCTGCAGGGCGTTGTCCGGGTCCAGGTCGGTGAGAAAGCCGAGGTTGCCGCGGTTAATGCCGATGACGTTAATGTCATAACGGGCCAGAGTCCGCGCCGCGCCGAGCATATTGCCGTCGCCGCCTACCACCACCGCGAGGTCGGCCTGTTGGCCAATCTCCGCCAGCGTGCCGGTTTTCACGTTGCTGAGCTGGAGTTCATGGGCGATCTGCTGTTCAACCAGCACTTCATACCCTTTGCTGCACAGCCAGCGCCAGAGCATTTCATGTGTGGTCAGGGCGGTGGGGTGACGAGGATGTCCCACAATGCCGATACACTTGAAATGGTTCTTCATGATCTGGATGTCCTTGCGTTAAATGAAATAGTGACAATCTGTCCGCTTCCCTTGAAACCCGGAAACTGATCCCCATAATAAGCGAAGTTAGCGAGATGAATGCGAAAAAAACGCGGAGAAATTCATGAGTAGTAAAGAACAGAAAACGCCTGAGGGGCAAGCCCCGGAAGAAATTATCACGGAGCAGCACGACGACGTTGAGGCGGTAGAGCCTGAAGTTTCGGCTGAGCAGGTGGATCCGCGCGATGAAAAAATTGCGAATCTGGAAGCCCAGCTGGCTGAAGCGCAGAAACGCGAACGTGAAGTGATGCTGCGTGCCAAAGCCGACGAAGATAACCTGCGTCGTCGTACCGAGCAGGATATCGAGAAAGCGCACAAATTCGCGCTGGAAAAATTCGTCAATGAACTGCTGCCGGTGATCGACAGCCTGGACCGCGCGCTGGAAGTGGCCGACAAGGCTAACCCGGAGCTGGCGCCGATGGTGGAAGGGATCGAACTGACCCTCAAATCTATGCTGGACGTAGTGCGTAAGTTTGGCGTGGAAGTGATCGCCGACACCAACGTTCCGCTGGATCCGAACGTCCACCAGGCCATTGCGATGGTCGAGTCTGAAGACGTGGCGGCGGGCAACGTGCTGGCCGTGATGCAGAAAGGTTACACCCTGAACGGCCGCACCATTCGCGCCGCGATGGTGACGGTAGCAAAAGCGAAATAACGTTTGCTGCCTTGCTCAACGGCTGCCCGCGGGCGGCCGTTTTTTATGCCATCGCTCCCGGCGCGAGAAAAAAAACGGCGGGCCGCAGCCCACCGTGATGTTAATTCCTTCGCTCGCGCTACTCCGCGACGCTCTCGCGTAATGATTTCACCGGCATCACTTTCACCTGTTTGATCATGTTGTCCTGCACGTCGAGGATATCAATATCATACTGCTCAATGCGCACGCGGGTGCCCGGGACCGGGATCTCTTCCAGCGCTTCAAGGATGATACCGTTGATGGTGCGCGCTTCATCTTCCGGCAGGTTCCAGTTGAACGCTTTGTTGATCTCGCGAACGTTGGCGCTGCCGTCGATTATCACCGTACCGTCGTTGAGCGGGGTCACTTCCTCCGCCAGGGTGGGTGACATGGAGGTGGTGAAGTCGCCGACAATCTCTTCAAGAATATCTTCTACGGTAACCAGCCCCTGAATATCGCCGTATTCATTAACCACCAGGCCGACTTTCTTTTTATTGCGCTGAAATTTCACCAACTGGGTGCTGAGCGGCGTCCCTTCCGGAACAAAGTAGATCTCATCTGCCGCACGCAGCATGATCTCTTTTGTGAACTCTTTCTTCTCCGTCATCAGGCGGTAGGCTTCGCGGACGCGCAGCATGCTGATGGCATCGTCAAGCGAATCGCGGTAGAGCACAATGCGGCCGTGTGGGGAGTGGGTCAGCTGGCGGACGATAGATTTCCAGTCGTCATTGATGTCGATGCCGACAATCTCATTGCGCGGCACCATGATGTCGTTAACGCTGACTTTCTCCAGGTCCAGCACCGACAGCAGCATATCCTGATTGCGTCGTGAGATTTGTGAACGAGATTCATTCACAATCGTGCGCAGTTCATCTTTACTCAGGGCGCTGCTGATGACGGTATCGGTGCGGATGCCCATCATGCGCATCAGCATGCGGGTGATGGTATTCAGCAGCCACACCAGGGGCATCATCAGCACCTGCAGGGGAGCCAACAGGAAGCTGCTGGGGTAGGCGACCTTTTCCGGATAGAGGGCGGCGATGGTTTTCGGCAGGACTTCGGCAAACACCAGCACCACAAAGGTGAGCACCCCGGTGGCGATCGCGACGCCGGCATCGCCGTAGAGGCGCATGCCGACGATGGTGCCCAGCGCCGAGGCGAGAATGTTGACGAGGTTATTGCCGATGAGCACAAGGCTAATCAGGCGGTCCGGCTTGCGCAGCAGCTTCTCCACGCGCTTGGCGGGGCGGTTGCCTTGTTTCGCCATATGACGCAGCCGGTAGCGGTTCAGCGTCATCATGCCGGTTTCGGAGCCGGAGAAATAGGCAGAGATAATCACCATGACGATCAGCGTTATGATCAGCGTGGTGGTGGAGATATGTTCCACGTAGGATTCCTTAAAAGACTTAGCTCACGAACTGTTGCAGCACGCGGCTACCAAAATAGGCCAGCGTCAGCAGACCGGCGCCAGCGACGCTGAACCAGACCACACGACGTCCGCGCCACCCTTCATGATAGTGGCCCCACAGCAGGACGATATAGACGAACCACGCAATAATCGACAGCACCGCTTTATCAATGTTTTCGCTGCTGAACAGATTGTGCATATAGAACAGACCGCTACATAGCGTCAGGGTCAGCAGCACCACGCCGACCTGGGTGATGTGGAACATTTTGCGCTCAATGCTCATCAGCGGCGGCATTTCGCTACTGAAGGCCAGCTTTTTGTTCTTTAACTGGTAGTCGATCCACGCCAGCTGTAGCGCATACAGCGCGGCAATGATCAGCGTGGCGTAGGAGAAGAGCGACAGGCCGATATGCACCAGCATCCCCGGGGTGGTTTCCAGGTGGGTGATATATTCGTTAGGCACGAAGGTGGCGAAGGCCAGATTGATCAGCGCGAAGGCATAGACGATAGGCAGCAGCAGCCAGCCGCGATTGCGCGAGGCCACGATAGTCATTACCGTACAGATCATCAGGCTCACCAGCGACCCGACGTTCAGTAAGCTGAGGTTTTGCCCGCTCTCGCCGCCGGGGAATATCCGTGCTTCCAGCGCAAAAGCATGGCAGATCAACGCGATAGTCGCTGATAAAATCGCCATTCGCCGCCAGCTGCTGTTTTTTTGCAGCAAGCCGGGGATAATCAGCGCGAGGCTGACGGAGTAGGCGACAAGGGCGAGTAGAGCAAAAACAGGCATAGGTGTCGGCTGTTGGATAAATAAGAAAGAGAAGCAGTATAACGTCAGCAGGCCTCTGCTCCAACCGTTGCAGCACATTCAGATTGATGTCGTGTTATACTCCGCCACATTCGTTTTGTGTGTCGCTGCGGCGACCGACCGTTTCCACCTCAGGCGAGAGACAATGTTTGATAATTTAACCGATCGTTTGTCGCGTACGCTGCGCAACATTAGCGGCCGCGGACGCCTTACAGAAGACAATATTAAAGACACCCTGCGCGAAGTGCGCATGGCGCTGCTGGAAGCGGACGTTGCGCTTCCGGTGGTACGTGATTTCATCAGCCGCGTCAAAGAGAGCGCGGTCGGCCATGAAGTCAATAAAAGCCTGACCCCGGGTCAGGAGTTCGTCAAAATCGTCCGCAACGAGCTGGTGGCGGCGATGGGCGAAGAGAACCAGACCCTCGACCTGGCGGCGCAGCCGCCGGCGGTGGTGCTGATGGCGGGCCTGCAGGGTGCCGGTAAAACCACCAGCGTCGGTAAGCTAGGGAAATTCCTGCGCGAGAAGCACAAGAAGAAAGTGCTGGTGGTCTCCGCGGACGTTTACCGCCCGGCGGCGATCAAACAGCTGGAGACCCTGGCCGAGCAGGTCGGCGTCGACTTCTTCCCGTCCGACGTCGGGCAGAAGCCGGTTGATATCGTCAACGCGGCGCTGAAAGAAGCGAAGCTCAAATTCTACGACGTGCTGCTGGTGGATACCGCCGGTCGTCTGCACGTTGACGAAGCGATGATGGACGAAATTAAGCACGTCCACGCCGCCATTAATCCGGTTGAAACCCTGTTCGTCGTCGATGCGATGACCGGCCAGGATGCGGCGAATACCGCCAAAGCCTTTAACGAAGCGCTGCCGCTGACCGGCGTGGTGCTGACCAAAGTGGACGGCGACGCCCGTGGCGGCGCGGCGCTGTCGATTCGCCATATTACCGGCAAGCCGATTAAATTCCTCGGCGTCGGCGAGAAAACCGAAGCGCTGGAGCCGTTCCATCCGGACCGCGTCGCCTCCCGCATCCTCGGCATGGGCGACGTGCTGTCGCTGATCGAAGATATCGAGAGCAAAGTCGACCGCGCGCAGGCCGAGAAGCTGGCCTCCAAGCTGAAGAAAGGCGACGGTTTCGATCTCACCGACTTCCTTGAGCAGCTGCGCCAGATGAAAAACATGGGCGGCATGGCCAGCCTGATGGGCAAGCTGCCGGGTATGGGCCAGATCCCGGACAACGTGAAAGCGCAGATGGATGACAAAGTGCTGGTACGTATGGAGGCGATCATCAACTCGATGACCCTGAAAGAGCGCGCTAAGCCGGAAATCATCAAAGGTTCACGTAAGCGCCGTATCGCCGCCGGCTGCGGGATGCAGGTGCAGGATGTGAACCGTCTGCTCAAGCAGTTTGACGACATGCAGCGCATGATGAAGAAGATGAAGTCGAAAGGCGGCATGATGAAGATGATGCGCGGGATGAAAGGGATGATGCCTCCAGGCTTCCCGGGCCGCTAATCGGCCTGGCTTGTTTGCCATTTCGCCACCGGGGTGTGCTCGCCATCCTCACGTACTACGTGTACGTTCCGGTGGCTGCGCGCACGCCGGCAGCGAACTGACTGCACCGCCGACGGCCTTTTACAGCAGACTTATCAACTGCTGATTGCATTTTCCCCAGAAATCAGTAAAATTTTCGGGCTTTTAATATGACACCGGGCTCCGTTCCTCGATGGGGCCCGGTTGTTTTATTCACACAAGAGGATGTTATGGTAACTATTCGTTTAGCACGTCACGGCGCTAAAAAGCGTCCGTTCTACCAGGTTGTTGTCACCGACAGCCGTAATGCACGCAACGGTCGCTTCATCGAGCGCGTTGGTTTCTTCAACCCGATCGCTAACGGTGCGGAAGAAGAGACTCGCCTGGATCTGGATCGTATCGCTCACTGGGTTGGCCAGGGCGCTACTGTTTCCGATCGCGTTGCCGCGCTGATCAAAGCCGCTAACAAAGCAGCTTAATCTGTCACGGTGGTCATGATGAGCAAGCAACACACCGCACAAGCACCTGTTGATCCGATCGTATTGGGGAAAATGGGTTCTTCCTACGGTATCCGTGGTTGGCTCAGAGTGTTTTCCTCCACCGAAGACGCCGAAAGCATTTTTGACTATCAGCCCTGGTTAATCCAGAAGGCGGGTCAGTGGCAGGTCGTTGAGCTGGAAAGCTGGCGCCACCACAATCAGGACATCATCATCAAGCTGAAAGGCGTTGACGATCGTGATGCCGCGAATCTACTGACTAATTGCGAAATTATCGTGGATTCATCGCAGTTGCCGGAGCTGGAAGAGGGTGACTACTACTGGAAAGACCTGATGGGCTGCCAGGTAGTGACAACGGAAGGCTATAGCCTCGGTAAAGTCATCGATATGATGGAAACCGGGTCTAATGACGTGCTCGTCATCAAGGCAAACCTGAAAGATGCATTTGGTATCAAGGAGCGGTTGGTTCCGTTCCTCGATGGGCAGGTTATCAAGAAAGTCGATCTCACTACGCGTACTATCGAAGTAGATTGGGATCCTGGTTTTTAAATTCTCCGGATAAACGGTAAAAGACGGCGCTATGTGGATTGGCATAATTAGCCTGTTTCCTGAAATGTTCCGCGCAATTACCGATTACGGGGTAACTGGCCGGGCAGTAAAAAATGGCCTGCTGAGCATCGAAAGCTGGAGTCCTCGCGAGTTCACGCATGACCGGCACCGTACCGTGGACGATCGTCCTTACGGCGGCGGACCGGGGATGCTAATGATGGTGCAACCCTTACGGGATGCCATTCATGCAGCAAAAGCCGCGGCAGGTGAAGGCGCGAAGGTGATTTATCTGTCACCTCAGGGACGCAAGCTTGATCAAGCGGGCGTCAGCGAACTGGCAACGAATCAGAAACTGATTCTGGTGTGCGGTCGCTACGAAGGGATAGACGAGCGCGTAATCCAAACCGAAATTGACGAAGAATGGTCAATCGGCGATTACGTTCTCAGCGGTGGTGAGTTACCGGCAATGACGCTGATTGACTCCGTTTCCCGGTTCATTCCGGGGGTACTGGGCCATGAAGCATCAGCAACGGAAGATTCCTTTGCTGATGGGTTGCTGGATTGTCCCCACTATACCCGTCCTGAAGTGTTAGAAGAGATGGAAGTACCGCCAGTATTGCTGTCGGGAAACCATGCTGAGATACGTCGCTGGCGTCTGAAGCAGTCGCTGGGCCGAACCTGGCTTAGAAGACCTGAACTTCTGGAAAACCTGGCTCTGACTGAAGAGCAAGCAAAGCTGCTGGCGGAGTTCAAAACTGAACACGCGCAACAGCAGCATAAACATGATGGGCAGGCGTGAGCCCCCAATATCAGTTTACCCAGGATAAGAGATTAAATTATGAGCAACATTATTAAGCAACTTGAACAAGAACAGATGAAGCAGGACGTACCTTCCTTCCGTCCGGGTGATACCGTGGAAGTGAAAGTATGGGTTGTTGAAGGTTCCAAAAAACGTCTGCAGGCATTCGAGGGCGTGGTTATCGCTATTCGTAACCGCGGTCTGCACTCTGCATTCACTGTTCGCAAAATTTCCAACGGCGAAGGCGTTGAGCGTGTCTTCCAGACTCACTCTCCGGTAGTTGACAGCATTGCTGTTAAACGTCGTGGTGCTGTACGTAAAGCTAAACTGTACTACCTGCGTGAGCGCACTGGTAAGTCTGCTCGTATCAAAGAGCGTCTTAACTAAGATTCGCTTTCGCGACATCCTGACAAAAAGGGCTGGCCTCAGGGCCGGCCCTTTTTTTATCTTTGTTGTAACCATCGTGATGTAAATCATTTACAATACGCCCTCTATTCGGAGGGGCGGTGGTCAGCAACAGTTTTCAGCAAACGACACCTAAACGGCGAGCCGCCTGGCTGGCGCTGTTGGCGATCCTGCTGATCGTCGTGGCACCCCTAATCTCCGTCTCCCTGCAAAAAGACCCCATGAGCGCCATGCCCGGCATGCACCACGCCATGATGATGGACAGCTCGCCAGCGAGTATGGCGCAGATGCCTGGCCACGAGATGGCGATGACGCATAGCGCAGACGGCGCTACGCATACCGGACACGAACTGCCGCTGGATCATGCTGAAGCATGTGGCTATTGCGTGCTGTTAGCCCATGTCCCGGGTCTGCTTTTCGCGCTGGCGCTGTTCGTCGCCATGCTCCTGCGGCGCATTCGCCTGCCGGCTTCTCGGCCGGTATTAAAACACTGGCGTTACTTTCCCTGGCTTTACCCCGAAACCCGCGCCCCGCCGCGGCTGTCTGCTTTTTCCCTTTAATAAAAATGAATCTGCGCACTGCGCAACGACCTCTTTTTGCTTTGAAAAAGGAAAAGTATGACAACCTGCACCTCGCGCGCGGCATGGCTGAACCTGCTGCGTCGCCTCCATTTCTATATCGGGCTGTTTATCGGACCGTTTATCTTTGTCGCTGCCCTGACCGGCACGCTGTACGTGGCGACGCCGCAGCTGGAAAACTGGCTCTATCACGATGCGCTGTATGGCCTTCCCGAAGGCACCCCGCAGCCGCTCAGCGCCCAGATTGCGGTGGCAGAAGAAGCGACCCAGGGTAATCTGCGGCTGCTGGCGGTACGTCCGGCCCCCGCGGTGGGCGAGACCACCCGCATTATGTTTGCCGATCCGAGTCTCGGGGAGTCGGAATCCCGGGCCATTTTTGTCGATCCGATCGCGCTGCGGGTGAAGGGCGATATGACGGTCTACGGCACCAGCGGCATCCTGCCGCTGCGGCAGTGGATTGACTATGCGCATCGTTCGCTGCTGCTGGGCGACAGCGGGCGGCTCTACAGCGAACTGGCTGCCTCATGGATGTGGGTGGCCGCGCTGGGGGGCATTGCCCTGTGGGCGATGACGCGTCCAAAACGGCGGCTCAATAACGCCCTGCAGAATCATCGTCGGCTGCACGTGACGTTGGGCTGGTGCTTACTGCTGGGCATGCTGCTCTTCTCCGCCACCGGCCTGACCTGGTCGCAATGGGCCGGCGGCAACGTGGATAAAATGCGGGCGGCTTTCGGCTGGTGGACGCCGCAGGTCAATACCCTGCTGCACGGTGAGGCGCCGATGGCGCACGATCCCCATGCCGGGCATCATAGGGAGGCGATGGCCATGACCCAGCATCAGCCAGCGCAGTTTGACCAGGCGCTGGCGGTGGCCCGTCAGGCGGGGCTGAACGCCAGCCGGCTGGAGATCCGTCCGCCGGTGTCAGACGAACGCGCCTGGACGGTGAATGAGATTGACCGCCGCTGGCCGACGCAGGTGGACGCGGTGGCGATCGATGGCGCCACGATGCAGGTGGTGGATCGCACCCATTTTGCCGACTTTCCGCTGATGGCGAAGCTTACCCGCTGGGGCGTCGATTTCCATATGGGGATCCTCTTTGGTCTGGCGAATCAGCTGCTGCTGGTGGGGTTTGGCTGCGCGCTGTGCGTAACCATCGGCGTGGGGTACCGGCTGTGGTGGATACGCCGTCCGCCACAGGCCGTCTGGGATCCGGCGCATTCCCTGCTGCAGGCATGGCTGTCGCTCGCCTGGCCTGCCCGTGGGCTGGTGCTGGGGATAGCGTTAGCCCTGGGGCTGGCCATGCCGTTGATGGGGATCAGCCTGGTGCTGTTCATTGCCGTTGACTACCTGCGCTGGCGCGCGGCAACGGCAATGAGGATAGCGAAGTCTAGCGATTAAGCGGACGTCTACGGCGTACTGATGACCACCGTGACCCGGCGGTTTTCAGCGCGCCCGGCCGCGGTATCGTTGCTGGCGATCGGGTATTTTTTGCCAAGGCCGCGGGTGACTAAATTACTGCGCGGGATATGGGCGCCTTCCGCCCAGGCATCGGCTACGCTGTTGGCCCGCTTAAGCGACAGGGCTTCGTTATAACTATCCTCACCATAATTATCGGTGTGGCCTTCAAGGCGGCTATGTGTAATCCCGGTTGTCGCCAGCCGCGAGGCCATTTGGGTGATCTGCTGGCGGCTGTCGGGACGTAGTCGGTAGTCATTCTTGTCAAACAGGATGCTATCGGATAAGCCCAGGGACCAATCGCCATTGCTTTCAGTGAAGCCATAAGATTTCATCGCCGCCACCTGCTCAGGGGTAAATTTTCCCTGAGGAGCCTGGCAACCTGTCAAAAGCGCCGCCGCCATCAGGGCGGGGGCGAAATATTTCCTGATCATAATGCGTCCTTTATTATTTCAGCATCTGCTGGATACGTTGGTTTTTCATCCGATACATATTCTGATCGGCAAGTTCTTGCAGTGATTCCGCCGTGGCGTGTTCCCACGCCAGGGCATAACCGACGCTCAGCGAGAGCGTGGCTCTATGGCCATTGTGCAGGTTGAATGGCGGAAGAAATTGTTCTGACAGCGCCTGGCACAGGGCCTGGACTTCTGCTTCCGAGCGCACCTCGCGCAGCAGAACGGCAAACTCGTCGCCGCCAAGACGCCACGCCAGATGGCGTTTACCGGCGAAAGTCATCAGGCGGCTGGCGACTTCCATCAGCACTTTATCGCCCGCCGCATGTCCCCAGTTGTCATTGATCAATTTGAAGTTATCGCCATCGAGAAACAGTAACGCTGAGGTCTCGTGATCCACTTCATTTTTCATCAGCTCGGCGAGCGCGTTGCGAAAGGCGGCGCGGTTAGCCAGACCGGTCAACGGATCGTGTAACGAGCTGCGCAACAGCTGAGCATTTTTGGCCTGCAACTGGCGCTGCCAGTCCTCCATCTCCCCCAGCAGACTGTTAAAGTCCTGGGCAAACAGATGGAACTCCTCGATACGCTCCTCCGGCACCCGCCGCGAGAAGTGGCGGTTTTCGCGAATATCATGCACGACCTCGGTGATGCTCTGCAGGGCGGCGACGATCCCCCGGTGCAGGGAGTGGGTCAGCAGCAGGCCGATGAACGAGGCGAGCAGAATGCTGCCGGTCAGTACCAGAATCGAGATGCCGAGAAAGTGGCTAATCAGTTCGTCAAGCGCGGTCAGTCGCAGCTCGCCGATTTGTTTCCCCTGGTGCCAGATGGGCTGCACCGTGGGCTCTGGAAACAGCCATTTACTGATAAGGCCGCTCACTTGTTCTTTGTTGGCCAGCGGTTCGTGGCGCCAGGCGGCGAAGTGCTGCTTCTGGCCGTTGAGCACGATCGCCTGGGAAATCTGCCCTTGCTTCCCCAGCGAAGCGAGGGTCTCCTCTGCTGCCGCGCTGTCGCCAAACACCAGGGCGGCTTCGAGGCTGCGGCCCATGGTCGCGGCAGTGAGCTCAAGATTTTTCTGCGCGTACTGCTTGAGCGTGAAAATAGAGGCCGTGCTCAGCAGCAGCCAGACCAGCGTCATGGAGATCACCACGCTTATCACGCTAATGCGACGCAGCGCGCGTTTAAACGTCGGGCGCGATGTCTGTGAAAAGTCCTTATTCATGTGGTTTCTTCCGGGCAAGCATCAGGACGTCCGGGTTAACCCGAACCCCGCTGTGCGTCAGAACGTCCAGATTAACGGAGAAGCGGACCCTGTCGTCGTTGATGATCAGGCAAAACGCGCTACCAATTGAGCAATCCGTATTTTGTTCTGCGATGAGTAACAGCGGCCTCGAGCCATAGCGGCGAGTTAACTCCGACTGTTGGGTCGGCGTTTCGCTGCCAAAATAAAAACCATCGCAGGTCGTTTTTAACGCTTCTTCACTATTACGTACTATCACCGGTTGATAAGGCAATGCATCCGGCGCTTCATGAGCCAGGCTATGGGTGAAGCGTGATGAGGCAAAAATGCATAGCTTCGGCGCCCCTGTTAATGACGGCCAACGGGTGTAGGTCACGATCCCGGAAACAATAGCGCGAACATGTTCTGAAGGTCCGGCAGCAAAAACAGGAGATACCGCGATGAGAAAAAATACAGTCAATAAAAGACGGTGTAATACTGTCATTAACGCTTCCGTCAAATTCGCCATAGCGCGGGAAGAGCCGCTGCCGATGCCCGGCGAAGAATACCACTGATAGCAAAACCCGTCATTAGATGCGCCCTTTGCTTTGGGACAAATCTCACCAGGATTTTTCGTAATGCCGATGACGCTGGCGAGCAATTTTGGCGCGATTTCACTATCTGTAAATATTATTGTACGGTTAATGCCGTGGTAAGGGCCAATTAATTTATCGCTGTAAAGTAAAATTTACGGAATATGGATTGAATTCTTTACTTCGTATGGTATCGTTACGTCATGCCCGCTGAGGCAACCCTTATCGCAAACGAGCTACACAGGATCGCAATCATGCAAAAAGACGCGCTGAACAACGTACATATTACCGACGAACATGTATTAATGACCCCGGAGCAACTGAAGGCGGAATTCCCCCTGAGCGTTGAACAGGAGGCGCAGATCGCGCACGCCCGTGAAACCATCTCCAATATCATCGCCGGTCGCGATCCGCGCCTGCTGGTGGTCTGCGGTCCTTGCTCCATTCACGATCCGGAAGCGGCGATCGAATATGCTCGTCGGTTTAAAGCCCTTGCCGCAGAGGTCAGCGATAGCCTCTACCTGGTGATGCGCGTCTATTTTGAAAAACCCCGTACCACCGTCGGCTGGAAGGGGCTGATTAACGATCCGCATATGGATGGTTCGTTTGATGTTGAAGGCGGCCTGAAGATTGCGCGTCGTCTGCTGGTCGAGCTTGTGAATATGGGACTGCCGCTGGCGACGGAAGCGCTGGATCCCAACAGCCCGCAGTACCTTGGGGATCTGTTCAGCTGGTCCGCCATCGGCGCGCGAACCACGGAATCTCAGACGCACCGCGAAATGGCCTCTGGTCTTTCCATGCCGGTAGGCTTTAAAAATGGCACCGACGGTAGCCTGGCCACGGCTATCAACGCCATGCGCGCCGCGGCGATGCCGCACCGCTTCGTCGGTATCAACCAGGCCGGGCAGGTCTGCCTGCTGCAAACGCAGGGTAACCCGAACGGCCATGTGATCCTCCGCGGCGGTAAGGCGCCGAACTACGGGCCGGAAGATGTGGAGAAATGTGAAAAAGAGATGGCGCAGGCGGGACTGAAGCCGTCGCTGATGGTAGATTGCAGTCATGGGAACTCCAATAAAGATTTCCGCCGCCAGCCGGCCGTGGCTGAATCCGTTGTCGCGCAGATCAAAGATGGCAATCGCTCCATTATCGGCCTGATGATCGAGAGTAATATCCACGAGGGCAATCAGTCCTCTGAACAGCCGCGTGAGGCGATGAAATACGGCGTTTCGGTAACGGATGCCTGCATCAGCTGGGAAACCACCGATGCGCTGCTGCGTGAACTGGATAAGGATCTCCGCGGCCACCTGGCGGCCCGTTTGGTGTAAGAGGAAAGTATGGTTGCTGAACTGACCGCGTTACGCGATCAAATTGATGAAGTGGATAAAGCGTTGCTTAGCCTGCTGGCTAAGCGCCTGGAACTGGTGGCCGAAGTCGGCGAGGTGAAGAGCCAGTATGGCCTGCCGATTTACGTCCCGGAACGCGAGGCGGCGATGCTCGCCTCCCGGCGTGAAGAGGCGGCTGCGCTCGGCGTTCCGCCGGATCTGATCGAGGACGTTCTGCGTCGCGTGATGCGGGAATCCTATTCCAGCGAAAACGACAAAGGCTTCAAAACCCTTTACCCGAATCTGCGGCCGGTGGTGATCGTCGGCGGCGGCGGGCAGATGGGGCGTCTGTTTGAGAAGATGTTAACGCTGTCCGGCTACCAGGTGCGCATTCTGGAAAAAGAGGACTGGGCGCGGGCGACGGATATCGTCGCCGATGCCGGTATGGTCATTGTCAGCGTGCCGATTCACACCACCGTGGAGACGATCGCCAGGCTGCCGCCGCTGCCGGCGGATTGCATTCTGGTCGACCTTGCCTCGGTTAAAGCAGAGCCGCTGCAGGCGATGCTGGCGGCGCATCAGGGCCCGGTACTCGGCCTGCACCCGATGTTCGGTCCGGACAGCGGCAGCCTTGCCAAGCAGGTGGTGGTCTATTGCGATGGCCGCCAGCCGGAGGCCTATCAGTGGTTCCTCGAGCAAATTCAGGTCTGGGGCGCGCGCCTGCATCGCATCAGCGCGGTGGAGCACGATCAGAACATGGCCTTTATTCAGGCGCTGCGCCACTTTGCCACCTTCGCCTATGGTCTGCATCTGGCGGAAGAGAATGTGCGCCTTGAGCAGTTGCTGGCGCTCTCGTCACCCATTTACCGGCTGGAGCTGGCGATGGTGGGCCGTCTGTTTGCCCAGGATCCGCAGCTCTACGCCGACATTATTATGTCCTCGGAAAACAACCTGGCGCTGATTAAGCGCTACTACCAGCGGTTTGGCGAGGCGATCGGTCTGCTGGAGCAGGGCGATAAGCAGGCGTTTATCGATAGCTTCCGTAAAGTCGAACACTGGTTTGGCGATTACGCCCAGCGTTTCCAGAGCGAGAGCCGCACGCTGCTGCGTCAGGCGAACGATAATCGGCAGTAAAGCGAAAAAGATGTATACAATAAAGCCAGCGACCGCTGGCTTTTTTTATAGGGATGACAACGATGGCTGAACCACAACCGCTGTTTGACTACACCGGATACCTGCCGGAATGCCCGACCTGGAGTGAGGCAGAGCAGGCCCTCTACTGGGCCGATATCATGGAATGTGAAATTCACCGCTACGATACCCGCAGCGGCGAACACCAGGTGCTGCAGTTTCCGGAGGAGGTCGGCTGTTTTTCCCTGCGCGAGAAGGGCGGTTTTATCGTTGCATTGCGCAGCGGTATCTGGCTGACCGACGCCCACGGTCTGCTGCGGCGGAAAGTCTGCGATAACCCGAGCAACCCGGAACTGGCACGCTTTAACGACGGCGGGACCGATCGCGACGGGCGCTTTTATGCCGGCACCTTCTGGGGCCCGGGGGATTACAACGGCGCGCTGCTGATGCGGGTCGATAACGACCTGAAGCCGACGGTGATCCAGTGCGACATCCATGGCGCCAACGGTCTGGCGTTTAGCGCCGACCGGCGCTGGATGTATACCTCCGATACGCCGAACGCCGTGATTTACCGTACGCCGCTGGATGAGCAGGGTGAGCCTGGCCGGCGCGAAGTCTTTCGCCGTTTTCTGCCGGGCGAAGGGATCCCGGACGGGGCGGCGATTGACGTGGAGGGATGTTACTGGAGCGCAATGTTTGACGGCTGGCGGATCGCCCGTTTCTCTCCGCAGGGTGAGGAGCTGGAGTCCTACCCGATGCCGGTACGTTGCCCGACGATGGTCTGCTTTGGCGGGGCGGATATGAAAACGCTCTACATCACCACCACCCGGGAAAACATGGAGGACGATGAGCTGGCGCAGTATCCGCTGTCCGGCGCTATCTTCACCCTGCCGGTGGCGGTGGCAGGGATGAAGAAATTACCATTCCGCGAACGCTAAACCGGATCCACCGGCACGACGTTTTCGCTGGGGTAGCAACCGAGAACCTTCATGGAGCGGGTGATCTCCGCCAGCTCCTTCAGCGCCTTGCGCATGGGCAGCGAGTCCAGGTTTGCCTGAATATCGAGATAAAACATCTCTTCCCATGGATTGCCATGGATTGGGCGAGACTCCAGTTTGGTCATGATCAGATTGTGATTGCGCAGCACCAGTAAGGCCTCCACCAGGGCGCCCGCCTGCTGACCGGTCGCCATTAACAGCGTGGTCTTCGCCGGAACCTGATCGGAGACGTTCACCGCTTTGCGCGCCAGAACGAGGAAGCGCGTAATATTCTGCGTCTGGTTGGCCTGGCAGTGCTCCAGTACCTGCAGACCGTACAGGGCGCCGCCCGCTTCGCTGCCCAGTGCCGCGACGGCCGGGGAGTTCGCCTGCGCGACTTTTTCCATCGCCGCTGAGGTGCTCTCGGTATATTCAATCTTCCAGTGCGGGTAGCGACTCAGATACTGGCTACACTGCTGGAACGGCTGCGGATGGCTGTAGACGGTCTGAATTTTATCGGCATCCGTCGAGGTGCTGACCAGTACGCAATGATCGATAGGGATCGTCAGTTCGCCAACGATCGACAGGCTGGTGTGCTGCAGCAGATCGTAGACGTCGTTGATCCCGCCGGAGCTGGTGTTTTCAATCGGCACTACGGCGTAATCGGCCTGACCGGTCTCCACCTGATTAAAAATATCGGCGAACTTCGCGCAGCCGCTTTCAATAAACTGCTCAAAGTGGCGAGCGGCGTACTGACGCGCCGCCAGATGCGAATAAGAGCCTTTGGGACCGAGGAACGCCACGCGAGCTGAATGCGGGTTAATTTTATTCAAATGCTGCTGCAGCAGGGTTTGCTGGGTCAGAACAGAGTCTTCGATAATCAGCTGGAACAGGCGGGTGATGTAGTGTGCATCCAGATTATGACGCTTGCCGAGGGTCATCAGACGCTCCAGCAGATCGCGTTCGCGGTCAATATCACGCACCGGACGATGGGAGGCCAGTTTGGCTTTACCAACCTCAACAGCCAGCCCGCGACGCTCCGCCAGCAGAGCAAGCAGTTTCTCATCCAGCGCGCTTATCTTGTCGCGCAGCGCCAGTAATGGGTTTTCCTCGGTCATAGATGTTGCCTTTGTTGTTATCAAATAAAAAAGGCCCCCCGGGTGGGAGGCCTTATTGTTCGTCTTCGCATTCTTTCTTATACGACGAATTGCCTCCCGGTCAGGGGAAGGTAAAAAAGAATGCGAAGAAGAACGGGACGAGTTTCATGATGAATTCCTTTAAGTAGTGGGGATTACAGTACCTGTACTGTTTTCACTCTGTCAATAAAAAACGCGCCCGAAGGCGCGTGGCATGACACAACTTAAGTTAAGGATTACTCTTCTTCTTCCACAAAGCCTGCCTCTTTCACCGACGTCGCGGCGCGGCGGGCTTCCCCTTTGTGTTGCACTTTATTGAGCTGCCGTTCCAGCTTGTTGATCAATTCGTTAATGGCGGCGTACATATCTTCATGACGCGCACTGGCAACCAGATGGCCGTTTGGCGTGTTGATGGTTGCGTCAGCGATAAAACCCTGCGGCTCCTTAGACAGAATGATGTGCGGGTTAATTAAATGAGTTTGCCACTTATCCAGTTTGGCGAGACGGTCTGCGACATGCTGGCGGATTGCCGGAGTAATTTCCATTTGTTTACTGGTAATGTTCATTGTCATAAATTTTACCTCTTGTCTTTCCCGTCTTGGTGAATCCAGCATACCTTTCCCAATGTCAAAATGTGTGATCTAAATCACATTTTATTGTCACTTTTTGTCAACGAATTCATTTTGTGAGACAGGGCAGGAAGAGATGAGATTTTACTTGTCGAACCCGACAAAGCAGGCCATATTTGATGAGTTAACCCGGCGCTAAACCGCTTCAGCTAGCCAGGATAATGGATAAAAAAACGGCAGCCAGTGGCTGCCGTTTGCGATCTATGAATCAGGCTCAGGTGTTCTTGCTGTTCGCGGCGATAATCTTCGCGACTTTGTCCGCCTGAGCGTTCATCTGCATTTGACGATAGGCGTTTTCCATCTTCGGCAGGGCATCGCGGGTGGCCTGGGTATCCGGATAGTTACGCATCATACCTTCCACGCGGTTAACGACGGCAACCCATGCGCCGCGGTCGGTGTAGTAATCCACCACCGACAGCTCATACTTCGCCAGGCGATCTTTCAGGAACACCATGCGCTTATAGGCGTCAGTGGCATACTGGCTGTTCGGGTAGCCACGTACCAGTTTGGAGAAGTCATTGAAGGCATCGCGCGCGTGCTGCGGATCGCGGTCGGAACGATCGACGCCGAAGAAGCCCTGCAGGGCGCTGTCATCCAGAGCCATGTTGGTCAGGCCGCGCATATAGATGACGTAGTCGATGTTCGGATGGGTGGGGTTCAAGCGCATGAAGCGATCGATGGCGGCCTGAGCCAGCGGCAGATCGGCGTTTTTGTAATACGCATAAATCAGATCCAGCTGTACCTGTTGGGAATAAGGGCCGAATGGATAACGGTTATCCAACGCTTCCAGTTGCGTTATCGCCTGTTTCCAGTTACCGTCCTGCAGTTTTTGCTGGGCGGTCGCGTAGATTTCATTCGGCGGATTATCAGGCACCTCTTCCTTAGAGCCGGAGCAACCCACCAAAGCCAGGCTCAGTGTGGCGGCTGCCACCAGGTATTTCATGCGCGTCATGACGTTTTGACTTCCTCAAAATGTTTATGCGGGAGAATCTCTGTTCCTGCTCCCGATTAAGACCAGCTACAATAGCACACTATATTAAACGGCAAAGCCGTAAAACCCAACGTTAAACGAAGAAGCTGTATATGGCACAACGAGTACAACTCACCGCAACGGTGACCGAAAATCAACTCGGTCAACGCTTAGATCAGGCTTTGGCCGAATTGTTCCCTGATTATTCGCGATCGCGGATAAAAGAATGGATCCTCGACCAACGCGTATTAGTCAATGGCGCCATTGGCGATAAACCGAAAGAAAAAGTGCTGGGGGGAGAACGCATCGCTATCGATGTGGAAATCGAAGAAGAGGCGCGCTTCCAGCCGCAGGATATTCCGCTCAATATCGTTTACGAAGATGACGACATCCTCGTGATCAACAAACCGCGCGATCTGGTTGTACATCCTGGCGCGGGCAACCCCGACGGTACTGTGCTGAATGCGCTGCTGCACTACTATCCGCCTATTGCCGATGTGCCGCGTGCGGGTATCGTCCACCGTCTGGATAAAGACACCACCGGTCTGATGGTGGTGGCGAAAACCATTCCAGCGCAAACCCGGCTGGTGGAGTCGCTGCAGCTGCGCGAGATCACCCGTGAGTACGAAGCGGTGGCGATCGGTCATATGACCGCCGGCGGTACGGTGGAAGAGCCGATCAGCCGTCACCCGACCAAGCGTACCCATATGGCGGTGCACCCTATGGGCAAGCCGGCGGTGACCCACTACCGCATTATGGAACATTTCCGCATTCATACCCGTCTGCGCCTGCGTCTGGAAACCGGGCGTACGCATCAGATCCGCGTGCATATGTCGCATATTACCCATCCGCTGGTAGGCGACCAGGTGTATGGCGGCCGCCCGCGTCCGCCGAAGGGCGCGTCGGAGGAATTCATCACCGCGCTGCGTAAATTCGACCGCCAGGCGCTGCACGCCACCATGCTGCGTCTGTACCATCCGATTACCGGTATTGAAATGGAGTGGCATGCGCCCATCCCACAAGATATGGTCGAGCTCATCGATGCGATGCGCGCCGATTTTGAAGCCCATAAGGACGATATTGACTGGTTATGACTAAACTGATTGTACCGCAGTGGCCAATGCCCGGCAGCGTGGCGGCCTGTAGTTCTACCCGCATCGGCGGCGTGAGTCTGCCGCCCTATGACTCGCTCAATCTGGGCGCCCATTGCGGCGACAATCTGCAGCATGTCGAAGAAAACCGGCGGCGGATGTTTGCCGCCGGCGGCTTGCCGTCTTACCCGGTTTGGCTGGAGCAGGTTCATGGTACCGATGTGCTCACGCTGGACGGCGGACCCTATCCGTCGAAACGCGCGGATGCCTCTTATAGCCGTACGCCAGGGACTGTCTGCGCCGTGATGACCGCTGACTGCCTGCCGGTCCTGTTCTGTAACCGCGCCGGTACCGAAGTCGCCGCGGCGCATGCGGGATGGCGCGGCTTATGCGAAGGGGTTCTGGAAGAGGCGGTCGCCCGTTTCGCCGATAAAGCCGAAAACATTATGGCGTGGCTGGGGCCCGCCATCGGTCCGCAGGCGTTTGAGGTGGGGCCAGAAGTTCGCGACGCTTTTATGGCGAAGGATGAGAATGCGCACCGTGCTTTTCGTCCGGCAGGCGAAAAATATTTTGCTGATATCTACCAACTGGCTCGGCAGCGTCTGGCAAACGTCGGCGTTGAGCAGATTTTCGGCGGCGATCGCTGCACGGTAAGCGAAAAGGATGATTTTTTCTCTTACCGGCGCGACAAGACCACCGGTCGTATGGCAAGTTTCATTTGGCTGATATAACCTAGAGAATCAAGACGATCCAGAAGGCAAACTTATTTTTCGCATAGTTCAGGTCTTTAACCTTGAATAATTGAGGGATGACCTCATTTAATCTCCAGTAGCAAATTTGACCTGTTATGGGAGGAGTTATGCGTCTGGATCGTCTTACCAATAAATTCCAGCTTGCTCTTGCCGATGCCCAGTCGCTCGCACTCGGGCACGACAACCAATTCATCGAACCTCTTCATTTAATGAGCGCCTTGCTGAATCAGGAAGGGGGATCGGTACGTCCTTTATTAACCTCGGCGGGCGTGAATGCCGGGAAACTGCGCACTGACATCGAACAGGCTCTGAGCCGTTTACCGCAGGTGGAAGGCACCGGCGGCGATGTGCAACCTTCTCAGGATTTAGTGCGGATCCTGAACCTTTGCGACAAGCTGGCGCAAAAGAAAAAGGACAATTTTATTTCGTCAGAACTGTTTGTTCTGGCGGCGCTTGAATCACGCGGTACGCTGACCGACCTTTTAAAATCCGCCGGAGCAACAACCGCCAACGTGACTCAGGCGATTGAACAAATGCGCGGAGGTGAAAGCGTGAACGATCAGGGTGCCGAAGACCAACGTCAGGCATTGAAGAAATTTACCGTCGATCTCACCGAGCGTGCCGAGCAGGGCAAGCTGGACCCGGTTATCGGCCGTGATGAAGAGATCCGCCGTACCATTCAGGTACTGCAGCGCCGTACCAAAAACAATCCGGTGCTGATTGGTGAACCCGGGGTGGGGAAAACCGCTATCGTCGAAGGCCTGGCGCAACGTATCGTCAACGGCGAAGTGCCGGAAGGGCTGAAAGGCCGCCGGGTGCTGGCGCTGGATATGGGCGCGCTGGTGGCCGGGGCGAAATACCGCGGTGAGTTTGAAGAGCGTCTGAAAGGCGTGCTGACCGACCTGTCGAAACAGGAAGGCAACGTCATTCTGTTTATCGATGAACTGCATACCATGGTTGGCGCCGGTAAAGCCGATGGCGCGATGGATGCAGGCAACATGCTCAAGCCGGCGCTGGCGCGTGGTGAACTGCACTGCGTCGGGGCGACGACGCTTGACGAATACCGTCAGTACATTGAAAAAGACGCTGCGCTGGAGCGCCGCTTCCAGAAAGTGTTCGTCGCCGAGCCATCGGTAGAAGATACCATCGCTATTCTGCGCGGCCTGAAAGAACGTTATGAACTGCACCACCACGTGCAGATCACTGACCCGGCAATCGTGGCGGCGGCGACCTTGTCGCATCGTTACATTGCCGACCGTCAGCTGCCGGATAAAGCCATCGACCTTATTGATGAGGCGGCGTCCAGCATCCGTATGCAGATCGACTCGAAGCCGGAAGAGCTGGACCGTCTCGATCGCCGTATCATCCAGTTGAAACTGGAGCAGCAGGCGCTGAAGAAAGAGTCTGATGAGGCGAGTCTGAAGCGTCTTGATATGCTCAACGAGGAGCTGGCGGATAAAGAACGGCAGTACTCGGTGCTGGAAGAAGAGTGGAAAGCGGAAAAAGCGTCCCTCTCCGGCACTCAGACCATCAAAGCCGAGCTGGAGCAGGCGAAAATCGCCATCGAACAGGCGCGTCGCGTCGGTGACCTGGCGCGGATGTCTGAGCTGCAGTACGGCAAAATTCCGGAACTGGAGAAACAGCTGGCGGCAGCCACTCAGTCCGAAGGGAAAACCATGCGTCTGCTGCGTAATAAAGTGACGGATGCTGAAATCGCCGAAGTGCTGGCCCGCTGGACCGGTATCCCTGTCTCCCGCATGATGGAAAGCGAGCGTGACAAACTGCTGCGTATGGAGCAGGAACTGCATCACCGGGTAATTGGCCAGGATGAGGCGGTTGAAGCGGTATCTAACGCGATTCGCCGCAGCCGCGCCGGGCTATCCGATCCGAACCGACCGATTGGTTCATTCCTGTTCCTCGGTCCGACCGGGGTCGGTAAAACCGAGCTGTGTAAAACGCTGGCTAACTTTATGTTCGACAGCGACGACGCGATGGTGCGTATCGATATGTCCGAGTTTATGGAGAAACACTCCGTCTCGCGTCTGGTCGGTGCGCCTCCGGGATACGTCGGTTATGAAGAGGGCGGTTACCTGACCGAGGCGGTGCGCCGTCGTCCTTATTCCGTCATCCTGCTGGATGAAGTGGAAAAAGCGCACCCGGATGTGTTCAACATTCTGCTGCAGGTACTCGACGACGGGCGCCTCACTGATGGGCAGGGGAGAACGGTCGACTTCCGTAATACGGTGGTCATCATGACCTCGAACCTCGGTTCCGATCTGATTCAGGAACGGTTCGGCGAGCTGGATTACGGACATATGAAAGACCTGGTGCTGGGAGTGGTCAGCCAGAACTTCCGTCCGGAGTTCATCAACCGTATCGATGAAGTGGTGGTCTTCCATCCGCTGGGTGAGAAACACATTGCTTCTATTGCCCAGATCCAGCTGCAGCGTCTGTATAAACGTCTGGAAGAGCGCGGATATGAAGTGCGGATGTCCGATGAGGCGCTGAAGCTGCTAAGCGCCAACGGGTACGATCCGGTATACGGCGCGCGGCCACTGAAACGCGCTATTCAGCAGCAGATTGAGAACCCGTTAGCCCAGCAGATCCTTTCTGGTGAGCTGATTCCGGGTAAAACCGTCGAGCTGGTAGTGAAAGACGACCGTATCGTGGCAGTGCAGTAAGTCACAAAACGACAAAAACGGGCCCAGCGGGCTCGTTTTTGTTTAAAAACCAGGCAAGAATTAAAGCTCAACACCTGATTTGGTTGAAAAGTGAGCGGTTGAATTCTTTTTTTGAATTTATCCTTGTCACTTCAGAATTACTCCCTATAATGCGCCTCCACTGACACGGAACAACGGCAAGCAAGCCGCCGGGTCAGCGGGGTTCCGGTGAGAACCTCGCAGAGAAAAGCGAAAATAAATGC